>NZ_CDRRQK010000009.1:0-99464 GCF_977044405.1 Dorea sp. | reverse complement strand
TTTCTATTCTTTCGACTGATTATAGTATACCATACTTCACAATATAGAACAAGCGTTCTATGTTCTTTTTCTGCAATTCATCTCCCACCTGTAGAGGAAGGAGAATTCTTGCTAACTTTTGTTAAAAAAGGACATCCGCACCGAATGTCCCAAGGAAAAAAGTTATGAAAAAGAAAAATGATATATATATAAACTCGGTTGTTATAGTTCAATAACCGAAGGATTTTTTAGGCGAAGCCAGACCAGATAAAAGCTGATTCATATTTCTGATACCTGAGTGACTTCTTTGTTGTTGATGATTATATAATACATGGTAAATGTTTCTAATTTGTGTTGTGGTCATAAAGAATATATGAAAAATCTTAAGAGAATCTGATGAGAATCTAAAATGAAGACTAAGATGGGAAAAGAGACTAGAAAAGAGACTAGAAAAAAGACTATAAAAAAGAAAAGATATATTTCGGCCGGCTTATGCATAGTACTGCTTATCAGTCTGTTCACATGCGGAGGCTGTCAGAAAAAAGAAGAAGAAAAAGCAGATAGAGCTGTGGCATTATTGGGATATTGCATTGGTGGATTCATCGGATTTCCAATTCCTTCATCAGATGAAACCATTTGCAGATCTGACAGATGAAATTTCTGAATTAAAAGAGTACTCCCATTATCATCTGGTATTTGTTCATGGGAATTGATAAGATCTATCCGACAGTCAGAAAAGAATTGGACGAGCGTAGAGAGAAAGCTGAGTAAGAGAAAGCAGAATAAGAAAATATAGAATAGAAAATGTGAACTTGAATGATAATTAGGAATAAGCCGGAAGATGTGATGTCTTCCGGCTTATTTTTAAAATTAATATGTAAGATTTAAAATTAACCAACAATACGGTATTTTTTATCTACAGCATTGAGAAGTTCATGTCCATCTTCTGTTACGAGAACAAGGTCTTCAACACGGACACCGTATTTACCTTCGATGTAGATACCAGGCTCGATAGAGAAGATCATGCCAGGCTCAGCTACATTTTTATTAATCGGACTTACATCACCATATTCATGGTCTTCCTGTCCGATGAAGTGTCCAAGACGGATTCTCCAGTACTCGCTGTATCCGGCCTCATCGATCAGATCTCTTGCCTGAGCATCGATATCGCAGAAACGCATACCAGGTTTGATCACAGCTTCTGCTTTCTCAACAGCTGTACGGACCAGATCATGGATAGCAGCCTGTTCATCATCTACACTCTTGCAGTAGAATGTTCTTGTCATATCTGAGCAATATCCTTTCCAGATACATCCCATATCGATCAGGACACATTCTCCGGCTTTCAGAGTTCTTGTCTCGCTTGGTGTATGATGCTGGTCAGCAGCGTTAGCGCCGAAGCATACGATGGTATCAAAGCTTACTCCGCTTGCTCCTTCTTTGAGGTATTCAGCGTCGATGAAGTCAGCAACTTCTTTCTCTGTCATACCTTCTTTGATGAAGTTTGCAACTCTCTCCATAACGGTATCATTGATAACAGATGCATGTTTCATGATCTCGATCTCTTCTGCATTCTTGACAGCACGAACACCGTCTACACAATCAGATCCCCAGATTGTCTTCATCTCAGGGCAACGCTCCTGAAGTGGGATGAGGAAACGTGCAGGCCATGTCTTATCGATACCAAGAGTGCTCTTTGTATCAATGTGCTCCATCAGAACACCGATCTGGTCATCCATGTCACTGAACCATACTTCTTCGAATCCTGTATTTGATACATAATACAGATAGTTCAGGAATAAAGTATGTTTTCCACTCGTTCTAAGTAACAGGGCATATAATCTTTCCCCAGGATTTACCATGATTCCTGTTAAGAAGCGGATGCTCAGTGGATCAGATACCAGTAACTGATCGATTCCTTTCTCGTTCATTTTTTCCAATACGCGTTCAATTCTTTCGTTCATCGTTAAAGTGCTCCTTCCTGTGCGTTTTGATAGAAAAATCTAATAGAATGATAGCACAGATTGGATAAAATAACCATGATTTCAGATAATGTTTTGGAATTTCAATATGTGATGCAACAGGAAAGGTGGATTTCACAAATTTGGAATATGAAGTATTGGCAGAAAGATATTATTGTCTGCATAATGAATGTGTGAACAGTAACATGCTGGAAGAAATTTCTTGTATATAATGGAAGAATATTTATTGAATTCAACATAGTGATGTGATAAAATAATAAAGAAATGGATGGGCATTACAATAAAGGGTAAGCTCTATTTTTTTGCAATTTTTAGTAATTGTAATCAACTGTAATTATTGTAATATTACAATGACATTGCAGTAAAGAAATGCTATTCAAAAGTAACAAAGGAATACGGAGGGTAAAATTTTTTATGAAGGAAAAGAAAAAGCTGTCACTTGCAGCGCAGATTTTTATTGCACTGGTTCTGGCAATCGTTGCCGGATTACTGATGCAGAAACATGCTGACTTTGCAGAGACATATATCAAACCATTCGGTACGATCTTTCTGAATCTGTTAAAATTCATTGTCGTTCCGATCGTACTGTTTTCGATCATGTGTGGTATCATTTCCATGAAGGATATCAAGAAAGTTGGATCGATTGGAGCAAAGACAGTTATTTATTATATGTGTACAACTGCATTTGCAATCACATTTGGTCTTATCGGAGCTAATGTGTTCAAGGGAGCATTTCCGAAGATTGCGACAACCGATCTGTCTTATGAGGCAGACCAGACAATATCACTGATGGATACAATTGTTAATATCTTTCCATCAAACTTTCTGTCACCAATGGTAGAAGCAAATATGCTTCAGGTGATTGTGATAGCACTCATTCTTGGGTTTGGAATTATTCTGCTTGGAGAAGGCGAAAGAAATGTAAGAATTGTTACAGCATGTAATGATCTGAATGATATATTTATGAAATGCATGGAGATGATCTTAAAATTATCTCCGATCGGTGTATTCTGCCTGTTAAGTCCGGTAATCGCAGCCAACGGCCCGGCCATTATCGGATCACTTGCAATGGTGCTTCTGGCAGCTTATGTATGTTATATCATTCATGCAGTTGTTGTATATTCTCTGGCGGTAAAAGCACTTGGCGGCATGAGCCCGGTGAAATTCTTCAAAGGAATGCTTCCTGCAATCATGTTTGCATTTTCAAGTTCTTCATCAGTGGGAACACTTCCAATTAATATGGAATGTGTAGAGAAGATGGGAGCTTCTAAAGAAGTATCCTCTTTTGTACTTCCACTTGGAGCAACCATCAATATGGATGGAACCGCAATCTATCAGGGCGTATGCGCAATCTTCATCGCATCATGTTACGGAATTCACCTGACATTTGCACAGATGCTTACAATGATTCTGACAGCAACACTTGCTTCCATCGGAACAGCGGGCGTTCCAGGAGCCGGTATGGTTATGCTTGCGATGGTACTTACATCAGTAGGACTTCCGGTAGACGGAATCGCACTCGTAGCCGGCGTAGACCGTATTTTTGATATGGGACGTACCGTGGTAAATATTACAGGAGATGCATCCTGCTGTATGATCGTTTCCAATCTGGAACGTAAGCGTGAAGTGAAAAAAGAACTTAGAAATGGATTATAAAAATATAATTAGATAAAAAGAATGTTTTACCTCCTTGCCGGATGAGTCCGGCAGGGAGGTTTTTTTGCTGCCATGCATTATATAAGAGCATAAAAATAGGACTGCATTGTTAGGGAGGAGTGCAGTCCTGAGGAAAAATTATGAAAAAGATTTACTTTGTGTTCCTTTGAACAATTCATAGTATAGGAGCAAATTGTGATGAAATGGTGATCAAAGTGGGGAGAAAGTGTTAAATGATGGGAATTAATAAATCCGGAGATTCATTTCTTATAATTGAATTCTGAAGATGTGGATGGTAGAATTACGACAGAATATATCATACAAGGGTTAGAGTGTAACATAGATAAAAAATTACGAAAGCAGGTGATTATATGCGAATCCTAATCTACGGCGCAGGCGTCATCGGAAGTCTCTACGCATCCAAATTCGCCAAAGCAGGAATGGATGTAACGATGTATGCCAAGGGACAACGACTAAAAGAATTACAGGAACACGGCTTATGGTACAGGGGTAAGACCGGAGCGCATAAGGTAGAAGTAAATGCAATCGGCGAGATAAAACCAGACGACAGATACCAGTTTGTGTTCCTGACAGTGGGTGAAAAGCAGGTAGAGGCAGCACTGGAAGAATTAAAAGAGAATACAAGTCCGAATATTGTAATGATGGCAAATACAGTACAGCCATACCGTAAATGGGAGAAGATCTGCGGAAAAGGCAGGATTCTTCCGGCATTTCCGGGAGTAAGCGGATGTATGGAAGGTGGAATCCTGGATGCACAGCTGTTGCCAAGGGCAATTCTTCCAACCACATTTGGAGAAATCGGTGGAAGAAGAAGTAACAGACAGGACGTGCTGGCTTACATATTTAAAAGAAGTCACATCCCATATCAGATTGTGCCGGAGATGCATCACTGGCAGGTATCTCATCTGGGTGTGATTGTGCCGATGGCAGATGCTTACCGTCTGAGTAAATGTCCGGAGAGAATATGTGCAGATGAAAAATGGATGACACTGACGGCTGTACGTATCAAGAAAAATCTGCGTTGGATTGATGAAAAGCGGATGCTATGTCCAAGTAAGTTATATGTGATCAAAAGTATGCCGACAGGTATGCTGGCAAATCTATTGAGCCGGACTTACCAGAGTGAATTGGGGCATCGGCTATTATATAAATATGTCATGAATTCGCCGGACCGGTTCCGGCAGCTGCATCAGGAATTGTATGGTTATATGAAGATGCATTCGAAGGAAAGAGAATAAGATGGCGGTTTTAGATAATTATAGAATGGAAGAGGTACTGCATGACCTGAGAATCCCGGCACAGATTCTTTTGCAGAATTTACCAAGTGAGGATACGTATGTCTCTCCGCACTGGCACAGGCATATAGAGATTAATCTTGTGCTGAGTGGAAATGTAGAATTTGTAATTGATGGACAGAAAAGAATCGTCGAAGCAGGGGAATTATGTATTATTAATAGTGGTGTGATTCATTCGGGAAGAGATACAGGGAAAAAAGAAAAGATAGAGCTGATCACGATACTTTGGGAATATGAGTTTTTTCTGAAGTACTGTAAAGATTTGACGATATCTGTTATGGAAATGATTCTAAGTGGCAGGTACTGGATGTCTATAGACCAAAGGATACAAAAGGACAGAAGCTTCCGGTTATTATCAGCTTTCACGGAGGTGGATGGGTATATGGTGACAAAGAACGCTATCAGTACTATTGTATGAGTCTTGTAAAAAGAGGATTTGCAGTTGTCAATTATACTTACCGGCTGGCACCAGAATATCAGTATCCGGCACCGTTGGAAGATACGAACAGGGTAGTAACCTGGGTGATGGAACATGCGGGAGAATATGACCTTGATACAGAGAATGTTTTTATGGTAGGAGATTCGGCAGGTGCGCAAGGACTTAGTTTATATGCAGCAATTTGTACGAATCCAGAATATGCGAAAGAGTATATGTTTAAAGTACCTGATGGCTTTACTCTGAAGGCAATTGCTTTGAATTGTGGACTGGCAAGTATCACAATCACAGAGGGAGAAGAAACGAGTGAATTAATGAAGGATTATCTCCCAGGACATGGAACAGAGAAAGAAAAGTGGCTGATGTCACCGGTATTACATATAACAGAGAATTATCCTCCGACATTTGTTATGACAGCAGAAGGTGATTTCCTGCGGGATGAGGCACCACAGTTGGTACAACGTCTGACAGAATGTAATGTAACAACATGCTATAGATTTTATAAATGGAACGAAAGACCGCTTGGACATGTATTTCATTACGATATGCGACTTGAGATGGCGGAAGTTTGTAATGATGATGAGTGTGCATTTTTTAAGAAATTTATTTCATAATTGTGGATGAAGAATGAAAAGATATCGTTTGAAAATCATAAGGATAAATGATAATTATAAGGATTCTGTTTAGAATCGGAAATATAGAAAAGGACATTTATGTTAAAGTAAAAGTTATGCATAAATGTCCTTTTATCGTATCTATAATGATTGCATTAAAATAGGACTGCATTGTTAGGGAGGAGTGCAGTCCTGAGGAAAAAAGTTATGAAAAAGATTTAATTTGTTTGTTCCTTTGAACAATTCCTAGTATAGAAGCAAATTGTGATGAAACAGTGATCAAATTTCGAAGAAATTGTTAATAAATGTGAATAGTATAGTTAGAAAGCGTTGGAAAATTCATTTTAGGAATTGCTGGCAAGGTGCTTCAACAATTGAAATACAAGAACACAAATGGTAAAATTACGACAGAATACATTTACTAAAGGAAAAGAGTTATGGGAAATTTACGGTTGCTCAAGTTTTCCAAAATGCAGATTTATTATGAATATAAAAGATGAGGGTGAAAAAATAATGATAAGACCAATTATGAAAGACATATTCTTTCTAAATCAAAAATCAGAACCGGCAACTGAATCCGATAAGCAGATAGCAATAGATCTTCTGGACACATTGAAAGCGCATGAAGAAGGCTGTGTTGGTATGGCAGCTAATATGATTGGGGTAAAAAAATGTATCATTGCTGTCAATATGGGATTCATGAATGTAGCAATGTTCAATCCAAAGATTGTAAAAAGATCCGGAAAATATGAGACAGAAGAAGGATGCCTGTCTTTGACTGGTGTGAGAAAATGTACCAGATATCAGGAAATAGAAGTGGAATATCAGGATATGAACTGGAAAAAGCAGCGTCAGAAATATACTGGATGGACGGCGCAGATTATTCAGCATGAGATTGATCATTGCAATGGGATTGTGATATAGAGATTGCGATAATTTTACCATAATATTTACCTCAATTTTATTGACACAATAGTATCAAAAGCATACAATAAAGCTAAATTGTTAATAAAATAACACAACGAAATATGAAGATTACAGGAGGTAAATATCATGGCAAAAATTTTATGTAGTCCAAGTAAATATGTACAAGGTGCAGGCGAGATGAAAAAGCTTGGGGAATACGCCCAGAAGTATGGAAAAAAAGCACTTGTACTGATCACAGAATCCGGATATAAACGTATCGGAGACGTTGTAAATACTGGATTTGAAGGCTACGAGATCACACCGGTATATGAGTATTTCAACAGAGAATGCAGCAAGAACGAGATCAACCGTCTGGTGGATATCATGAATGAAAAAGGCTGTGATGTCGTGATTGGTATCGGTGGTGGTAAGATCCTGGATACAGCGAAAGCAGTTGCTTATTATAAAGAAGCACCGGTTCTGATCTGCCCGACGATTGCATCTACAGATGCACCATGCAGCGCACTGTCAGTTATTTATACAGATGATGGAGTATTCGAAGAATATTTATTCCTTCCGGCTAACCCGAATATGGTTCTGATGGATACAGAGATTATTGCAAAATCACCGGTAAGACTTACCGTTTCCGGAATGGGTGATGCGCTGGCAACATATTTTGAAGCAAGAGCCTGTCAGGCAAGTGGGGCAACGACCTGTGCCGGAGGACAGGTTACACAGGCAGCAATCGCACTTGCAAAACTGTGCTTTGATACGTTGATGGCAGAAGGTGTAAAGGCAAAACTTGCGCTGGAAGCAGGTGCATGTACACCGGCAGTGGAAAAAGTCATCGAGGCAAATACCTTACTTAGCGGTATCGGATTCGAGAGCGGTGGACTTGCAGGAGCACATGCAATACATAATGGATTTACCGTACTGGATGAGTGCCATCATATGTACCATGGTGAGAAAGTTGCATTCGGAACGATCACACAGCTGGTTCTTGAGAATATTCCGGCAGAAGAACTGGAGGATATCATCGACTGGTGTATCGAACTGGGACTGCCTGTGACATTAAAAGAACTTGGTATCACAGAAGTTACAGATGAAAAACTGATGGCAGTTGCAACAGCAGCCTGTGCAGAGAACGACACACTTCACAATATGCCATTTGAAGTAACACCAGAGACCGTATGCGCAGCAATCAAGGCAGCAGATGCATATGGAAAATATTTTCTCGGAGAATAATTGTGTAAACATTAAAAAGCATATATGATTTGGAAAAATCAGAGAGAGTCGGAGCATAAAAATTAAAAATATTGGAATCGCCATGCGGTCGGAAGAAGCCGTCGTGGCAGATTCTCTGTATGAGATAAAAAGAGAAATACTTTTTGAAGCTGAGGATAGAGTACTGTTACAATCCCTGGCTTGAAAAGTATTTCTTTTTTTCTTGCTATTTTGGTTAAAAGAAAATATGGATAGCAGATACTGTAAATATTTCCAGTTAGGCTCAATGATAACTTAACGTCCTTTTTACAAAACCATCGAATAGATTCAATATTTTCATACTATACCTAAATATGTACAAAGAACAAAATCAGAAAGAGTGAGAATTATCTATGATCAAATCCTATGTTATTGATACTAATATATTAATCCAGGCTCCATATGCGTGTCAGTGTTTTGAAGAAAACCGGGTGATATTACCGCTGGTCGTGTTAGAAGAACTGGATGGACTTAAAAAAGCAGAAGGAGAAAAGGGCGCGAATGCAAGAAGGGCGATTCGTTTTCTTGAAAAACTGAGAACAAAAGGGGATCTTCTAAAAGGTGTCCAGATGGAAAATGGAGGAATCCTGAGAGTAGAAGCGAATTGTGTAAATGTAGAATTGCCAGAAAGCCTTCCGGAAGATAAGCCGGATAACAGGATACTAAAGGTTTGTAAAGGAATTACGGAAAAAGAAAAACCAGTTGTTCTTGTGACAAAGGATCTGGTTCTCAGACTGAAAGCGCAGATACTTGGGATTGAAGCACAGGATTTTAGTACAGAACAGGTGATTGAAGAAGGAGGACAATACAGTGGTAGAAAGGTTTGTTATGTAGCAGAAGATAAATTCAAAGATTTTAAGAAAAAAGGCGTACATCTGAAGGAACTATATTTGTCCGATGAAGATGGCAATCAGTATCAGCCGGAGCTTACAGAGAATGAATTTATTATATTAAAGGCGGATCAGTCGTTAAAAAAGACACATTTAGGAAGAGTGGAAGGAAAGAAAGTTGTTCCATTGGAATTCCGAAAGAGCCAACCGTATGGAATCAAGCCAAGAAATGCAGGACAGTATTTCCTTCAGGAGGCGTTGATGAAGTCTGCAGAGAAGGCACCACTTGTAATCGTAAAAGGAATGGCAGGTACGGCAAAGACATTTTATTCACTGGCTGTCGGATTGGAAAAAGTATTGAATAATCCAACAGGAGAATATAGAAGAATTCTGATTTGCAGACCGAATGCACAGTTTGACCAGGATATCGGGTTCCTGCCGGGAGATGAGCAGGAAAAGATATCACCGTTGATGCGTCCAATCGTAGATAATCTGGAACAGCTGATTGACTCCGACGAAGAAGAACGTTATCAGGATGAACAGGAATTGCAGGGAAAAATCGAAGAGATATTTGCCAGAGGTCTGATCCAGACAGAAGCGATGAATTTTATCAGAGGAAGATCATTTGTAAAGACATATCTGATCATAGATGAAGCACAGAATATGACACCGAATCAGGTGAAGGGAATTATAACAAGAGCAGGAAAAGGAACGAAGATAATTTTACTTGGTGATCCGAATCAGATAGACCGTCCGTTCCTGGATGAAAGAACCAATGGACTAAGCTATGCGTCAGAGTATATGAAAGGCAGCCCATTGTGTTATCAGATTACGATGTCGGCAGAGGAGTGTGAGCGTTCCGAACTTGCGATGGATGCAATACACAGATTGTAGACAGATAAAGTATTGGAAATAGGCTCTGCAAAACAGAAGAACAGAACGGCTACACCAGATAAGAAATGGAAAGGATCAGATGAAAGTTGAGTAAAGTTACATATAAAACAATCAAGAAAATGCCGGAGATGAATGCATATATAGAACAGGGAAACAGAGTACTTGGAGCACTTGGATATACGGAGCATTCCAGAGGTCATGCAGTGAAGGTTGCAGAGACGGCCGGAAATATCCTGGAAAAACTGGGGTATAATGAACATACTATTGAACTTGCGAAGATCGCAGGCTATATGCATGATATGGGAAACTGTGTGAACCGTGTGGATCATGCACATAGCTCGGCAATTATGGCATTTCAGATTTTGAGAGATTTGAAAGTTCCGGATGAAGATATAGCTGTGATCGTCAGTGCAATCGGTCAGCATGACGAAGCAACAGGGATGGCTGTGGATGCGGTATCGGCAGCATTAATTTTGGCGGATAAGACAGATGTAAGGAGGAACCGTGTGCGTAATACGATTAAGGAAAGCTTTGATAAGCATGACCGGGTAAATTATGCGGCGGTAGCTTCTACACTTCATGTAAATGTAGAAAAGAAAGTAATTTTACTGGAAATTGAGCTGGACGAGGGGATTTGTTCTATTCTGGATTATTTTGAAATATTTTTACAACGTATGTTGATGTGCAAGCGTGCGGCAGAGATGCTTGGAATGAAGTTTAAAATGAAAGCAAATGGGAATAAAATCTGTTAGGAGGTTCGAGAGGATGGAGTGCGTTGGGAAAATATTTTAGGCAGAAATATTTTATTCCAATTAGTAATTGACATTCATGGAAAGACAATGCTATAATGTATCCCTAAAATAAATGTGGATTTTTCTAGAGCAATCTATTTTTCGCCACATGGTTACCTGTAATAGTGACCATGTGGTTTTTTGTTGCAAAAACGACAGAAATAAAGCATAGAGAAAAAGAAAATCAGCAGTAGAATAGGTAAATTTTGACCACAACATTTACAGAGGAAAAAGAAAGGGGAATATATATGGATCAGACATATATGAAAGAAAAGCCGGTTTTAAAACTGATTTTGTCAATGGCGCTGCCAATGGTGCTTTCTATGATGGTCAGTTCACTTTATAATATTGTGGACAGCTTCTTTATCGCTAAGATCAGTGAAGATGCTATGACAGCGTTATCACTGGTGTATCCGGTGCAGAATCTGATTAATGCTGTCATGATCGGATTTGGAATTGGTATCAACGCAGTGATATCATTTTATCTTGGGGCGCAGGATCATAAGACGGCAGATCGGGCGGCAACGCAGGGAATGCTTCTTGGAACGATTCACGGAGTTGGATTTATGATTCTTGGAATTACGGTAATGCGACCGTTTCTTCACATGTTTACGGCAAATGAACAGATTATAGACTATGGTGTACGTTATTCCAGAATCGCATTTTTATTTGCCACTGCGTTATCCTGGCAGCTGGTATTTGAAAAGACGTTCCAGGCAGTGGGGCGTATGGTGGAATCGATGACATGCATGATGTCCGGCGCAGTCATTAATATTATTCTGGATCCGGTTCTGATCTTCGGACTTGGACCATTTCCGAAGATGGGGATTGAAGGAGCAGCACTTGCAACAGGTATCGGACAGGCAGCAGGAGCGCTTCTGTATCTGATATTTTATATTGTAAGACCGTTACCGGTAAAATACAGAAAAAAATATCTGAAAGTGGATCTTGGATTATGGAAAAAGCTATATGTGATCGGGATTCCAGCGAGCTTGAATCTGGCACTTCCGTCACTTCTGATCTCAGTATTGAATGTAATACTTACAGGCTATGGGGAAGTCTATGTATTCGTTCTTGGTGTATATTATAAGCTTCAGACATTCCTGTATCTTCCGGCAAATGGAATTGTGCAGGGAATGCGTCCGCTTCTTGGGTATAATTATGGGGCAGGAGAGTATAAGCGTGTGCATAAGATCTTCCAGGATGGTTTGATCCTTGTACTTGTAATGATGGCAGCAGGAACAGCAATCTGTCTGGCAATTCCTGGACAGCTGATGGGACTGTTTTCTTCAAGTGAAGCGACTGTGCAGGCAGGAATGACAGCACTTAGAGTGATCAGTCTTGGATTCATCATGTCGTCGGTATCTGTTATCTGTAGCGGTGCGTTAGAAGGTCTTGGAAAAGGTGTGCATTCATTGATCATTTCTTTGTGCAGATATGTGGTAGTCATTATTCCGGTGGCATTTATTGTAAGCCGTTTTATGGGCGCAGTCGGGGTGTGGCATGCGTTCTGGATTACGGAAGCGGTGACTGCGGTCATTTCTTATATTGTGTATCGGAAAGGCGTGAAGAGGTAGAGAAGAGTTGTTGCTTTTATGGATGAGAATTCATAGAGCAACAACTCTTTTTTGATGCACAAGTATAAAATGATACAAGGGTCAAAAGATCATGCGTTTTATGTTTGTATGAATGCGAAGCAATCCGTGTATCATAAAATGTAAAATAGTAAAAAAGAAAGTGAGGAAGATCATCATGGGAAAAGTAATCAGTATCGGGAAGCAGAATTTTGCTTCATTACGTGAAAATGACTGCTTTTATTAGGTAAAAATGCTTTGGAAAGTACATATAGGGGTATGAGCTTATTATGAGAGAAATATATGAAAAAGTCAACCGGAATCCGGGACAGTTCGCGTTGACTGACTACTTGGTAAAAGAGTATAATAAACTTATTAACACAGACGGAGTGATCAGGATCTATCCGGATGTAACAAAGAAGAAAAAGTGCGGATAAGCACTGTAGATAATCAGAATAGAAAAGGCAGGGATGCCGGAGAGAATGACTCTGACTGCAAGGTAAGTTCCAAGCAGGAATAGTTATGAATTCGTTTTATAAAAAAGCAATCAATAACAGGTTATATGAAAGTATGATATGCAAAATCAGGCGATTTCTAACGGGGAAAGAGGAGCCATTTTTGTGTATCTTTTTTTGTATCAGAATATATGATGTAAATCGCTTTGGAGTGTGTCTGAAAAATCATTTGGAAATTACGCAGCAATCCGGGAACATCATATGCAAAACGTTTAGGAGGAATTGACAGATGTTAAAAGTAGCAATATACGGAAAAGGTGGAATCGGGAAATCCACCGTCACATCGAATCTGGCGGCAGCATTTGCCACAATGGGGAAAAAAGTAATCCAGATTGGCTGTGATCCAAAAGCGGATTCGACGATGAATCTTCTCGGAGGTGAGCCGCTCAGACCGGTGATGAACTATATGAGAGAAGAAGACGAAGAACCGGAGTACTTAGAAGACATCGCAAAAGAAGGATTTGGAAATGTATTATGCATCGAGACCGGGGGACCGACACCGGGACTTGGATGTGCCGGCAGGGGAATTATCGCTACATTTCAGCTTCTGGAGGATCTGAAATTATTCGAGACATATAAGCCGGATGTGGTGCTTTATGATGTACTCGGGGATGTAGTCTGTGGCGGATTTGCAGCGCCGATCAGAGAGGATTATGCAGAGAAGGTTCTGATTGTGACATCCGGGGAAAAGATGGCACTGTACGCAGCCGATAACATTTCTAAAGCAGTACAGAACTTTGAGGATAGAAGTTATGCGAGGGTTTTTGGCATCGTATTGAATCACAGAAATGTCGAAAATGAGACGGAAAAAGTGCAAAATTTTGCAAAAGAGCGGGGATTTGATATTGTTGGAGAAATCCCTAGAAGCGATGAAATCATCCGTTATGAAGATCAGGGAAAGACAGTGATCGAGGGAGATCCGGAATCAGAGATCAGCAGACGTTTTTATGATCTGGCGGAAATATTATGGAAAGACGAGGAGCAGGTATGAGAGGGAAAGCCTACTATTGTACAGTAGAAGAATTACAAAAACGGGGAAGAGATGATATTCCGGAGCAGTTCCGCTCGAATACACATCTGATCTACAGCTCTCCGGCGACGCTTGCATTTAACTCGCCTGGAGCGGAAGGATTTGGAGTAAAAAGAGCAGGACTTGCAATCCCGGATTCGGTTATGTTAATTGTGGCACCAGGATGCTGCGGACGTAATACATCCATGATCAGTTCCATGCCGCTGTATGAAGATCGTTTCTTTTATCTTACGATGGATGAGACAGATATTGTAACAGGAAGGCATCTGAAAAAGGTACCGGAAGCAGTAAAGGAAATCTGTAACAGCCTGAAGAAAAAGCCATCCGTTGTAATGATCTGCATTACCTGTGTGGATGCACTTCTTGGAACAGACATGGAACGGATTTGCAGAAAAGCAGAAGAAAAAGCAGGACTTCCGGTCAGACCGTGTTACATGTATGCATTGACGAGAGAAGGAAGAAAACCGCCAATGGTACACGTACGTCAGTCATTATATTCACTTTTGGAACCAAAGAAGAAAAAGGGAAATGTTGTAAATCTCCTTGGATTTTTCTCACCGCTTATGGATGACTGTGAGTTATATGGAATGTTAGAACGGGCAGGCGTAAAGACCGTGCATGAGATATCCAGATGCAGAGATTATGAAGAGTACCAGACGATGTCTGAGGCGAACTTTAATCTGGTGCTTCATCCGGAAGCGAGATTTGCAGCGGAGGATTTTCACGATAAGCTCAAAATTCCGTTTATTGAGCTCAGACGTCTGTATCAGATTGATAAGATCGAAAAGCAGTATCAGGCGCTGGGATCTGTACTTGGGATTCCATTTGCAGATGAGAATGCAAAAGAGCAGGCACTGGGGGCGGTAGAGCAGATGCGCAGTAAAAAGCCGGATGCGGTATTTGCTATTGGAGAATGTATGAATGGTGATCCGTTCGAGCTTGCACTTGCACTGGTAAAATATGGCTTCCGGGTGGCGGAAATATACGGAACACTGACAGCAGAGAATTTTATTTACTTAAAGACGTTGTCGGAACTAAGTCCCGGAACGAGAGTATATTCCAATATGGAACCGACGATGCTTTACTATGATCCATCAGAAAGCGGAGTAAATATTACGATTGGCAAGGATGCCTGTTATTATCATCCGGAGGCTGCAAATGTGATGTGGAATGAAGAAGTACAGCCATACGGATATACGGGCGTGAAGAAGCTGTTTGAAGCGTTACTGGAGGTGTAGAAGATGAAAGGATTAAGAAAATATCTGACACCATTTGCACCGGATCAGTCGGGAGCAGTGTCGGTGTTATATGAACTTGGCGGGATGCTGGTCATCTGTGATGCAGGAGGCTGTACCGGTAATGTATGTGGATTTGATGAACCGAGATGGTTTGAGATGCGAAGTGCGGTATTCAGCGCGGGACTTCGTGATATGGATGCGATTCTTGGAAGAGATGACAGACTGGTAGCAAAACTTGCAGATGCCTGTGAGAAGCTGGATGTCACATTTGCAGCAGTGATCGGGACCCCGGTTCCGGCAGTGATCGGGACGGATTACCGGGCACTGGACCGCATGCTTCAGAAGAAGACGGATCTTCCGGTTCTGACGGTGAACACGGATGGAATGGAACTGTATGACAAGGGAGAAGAAAAGGCATATCTTGCACTGTTTCAGAAGTTTGCAGATGCTGTAAGCAGTGAGAAAAATGATCTGGAAACAGAAGAGAAAGAAACAGATCATCAGGATGCAGCAGATGAAAAAACAGACATCCGGAATGTTTCGGAAGATATAGAAGAAAAGCGTATCGGAATCATAGGAATGACACCACAGGATGTGAGTGACTTAAATGCAGCAGATAAGATCAGAAAGCTTTATAAAGAACAGGGAATACGTGCCGTCTGTTATGGCATGGGAGATGGCCTGGAAGAAGTGCAAAGAGCCGGATCGGTAGTGAAGAATATCGTCGTATCTCCTGCAGCATTAAAAGCCGCACAGTATCTGGAAAAGAAGTTTGGAACACCGTATGAGGTTACTTATCCATTGGCTGCAGAACTTGTGCCGGAGTTGGAATATAACGGAAAGAAAATACTGATCGTACAGCAGCAGGTGATCGCGAAAGCTGTGAGAGAAGAAATCGTTCGAAGAATAGAAGCATTTCCGGATGCCGGGGGAAAAGCGCAGGCAGAAAGAACAGCTGACATTACAACAGCTACCTGGTTCATGATCAAAAAAGAATGTGAAAGAACCGGAGTCGGAGAGCGTGAAAATCTGCAGATAAAAGAGACGATCAGCTTAAAAGAAGAAGAGGACTTTATAAATCTTGTGGAAAAGGAAAACTATGATATGATTTTCGCAGATCCATGTATGGAAAAGATGATACCGGAATATGAAGGAACATTTATTCCACTGACACATTTTGCCGTATCTGGAAAGCTGAACAAGCATGAAAGTGTCTGTGAAGAGAAAGCGGCAGAGAAAAAGAGATAGAAAATGTATTTTCGAAAGTCTGAAAGAGTTGTTTTGGAAGAGTTGAAGAAATACATGAAAAGAACAGAGGAGGGAATAAGAATCCAAATGGTTACGAAAAGAATCCGTGTATATGGCATCGTACAGGGCGTGGGGTTCCGCCCGACGGTGAGCCGCCATGCAGCCACTGCAGGAATCACCGGAAGTGTGTGTAACAAAGGGCCATATGTGGAAATCTTTGCCCAGGGCGAAGAAAAATGTGTAAAAGATTTTCTGGAACGTCTTGAAAAAAAGCCGCCCAAACGTGCGGCTATATTGAAGATTAATGTAGAAGATCTAAAAGAAGCCGGTACTGGGGAGCGTTGTGAAGAAAATGGTCGTGAAAAAAATATTTCTGAAATGGATGATAATAAAGCAGCAGAAAATGCGATAAAGAAGAAAATCGTTGTTTATAAAGATTTTCAGATCATAGAAAGCGAAAAGACCAAAGGGGAAATCTTTGTCTCCCCGGATATCGCAATCTGTGATGAATGTAAAAAAGAGATGTATGACCCGGAAGACCGGCGGTACCTGCATCCATTTATCAACTGTACCTGCTGCGGACCGAGACTTACAATCCTGGATGCTCTTCCATATGACAGGGAGAGGACCAGTATGAAAGAATTCCCGATGTGTCCGGAATGTGCAGAAGAATATGAAGACCCGGCTACCAGACGTTATGATGCACAGCCGGTCTGCTGTAATGCGTGCGGACCGGAAGTGTATCTGACCGGAAGAAAAGAACGCAGAAGAGAGGCAATCACAAAAGTCAGACAGACAATTAAGAACGGCGGAATCGTAGCAATTAAGGGAATCGGTGGATTCCATCTGTGCTGTGATGCGACGAATGAAGCGGCAGTAGGAAGACTTCGTACATTAAAGAAACGTCCGGCAAAACCATTTGCTGTGATGGCCAGAAACGCTGAAGTGGTGAAAAAAGAATGCCTGGTAAACGAAGAACAGGAAGCGGTTCTGGATGGACACCAGAAGCCGATTTTGTTACTGACAAAGAGAGAGAAAGACGTGCAAAGTCTATGTGCCTCTGTTGCTCCGGGGAATCCGAAAGTTGGTGTAATGCTTCCTTATGCACCGGTTCAATTATTACTTTTTGACTACGACGATGGCATAGAGATGCCGGATTTTCTGGTGATGACAAGTGGGAATACATCGGGTGCACCAATCTGCAGGGATGACAAGGATGCGGTAGAAGAGCTGTCGCATCTGTGTGACCTGATTCTTTCGCACGACAGGAAGATACGGATCCGGGCGGATGATTCGGTGATGGATTTTTATAAGGGAGAGCCGTACATGATCCGCCGTTCCAGAGGCTATGCGCCGCTTCCTTCGATGGTATCCATGCCGTGGAAAGGCCAGGTGCTGGCAGTTGGCGGGGAGCTTAAGAATACATTCTGTATCGGGGTAGATGGAAGATTCTACTCGTCACCGTATGTCGGAGACCTTGAGGATCTGCGTACAGTGGAAGCATTAAAAGAAACCATCCACAGATTTCAGACACTTCTGGAAGTAGAACCGGAGGTCGCAGCATGCGATTTGCATCCAAAGTATAATTCCACAGTAGTGGCGGAAGAACTGGGGCTTCCGGTGATCAAGATCCAGCATCATTATGCACATATCCTGTCATGCATGGCAGAAAATGACTGGAAAGAACCAGTCATCGGTGTGGCATTTGACGGAACCGGATATGGAACTGATGGAAGCATCTGGGGCGGTGAAATACTTTTTGCTGATTATGAGACATTTGAACGGGTGGGAAGTATACAGCCGTTTCTTCAGATCGGCGGAGACCTGTCTGCAAAAGAAGGCTGGCGAATTGCAGTACCGCTTATCTATCAGCAGATACGGGACAAAAGAAAGACGATGGAGATTGTAAGAAATCTGGACCTTTGCAGCGAGGCAGAATGCAAAGTATTACTTACGATGGCAGATAAGAAGTTAAATGCTGTGACATCAACCAGTGCAGGAAGATTATTCGATGCGGTCAGTGCAATTCTGGGAATCCGCAAGAAGTCAACATTTGAAGGAGAGGCATCGATGGCGCTTGAGTTCGCTGCAGAAGCTTATGAGGAAATGTACATTTGCGGCAGGGAAAGCATGGTAGAAAATAATGATGCAGATAGTATTCATATAGATAATAATGTAGTAAATGAGAGCACGTTGGCTGCAAGTGGAATGGATTGTCAGATATGGACGATGAATACCGGAGATCTGATAGCGTATCTGACAAAGAAAAAACTGGAAGATACAGATACAAAAGAGCTTGCTTACATTTTCCATAAAAAACTGGCAGAGCTTGTGACCGAAGGGTGTAAACATACAAGAGAAAAAACAAAATGCAGCTGTGTGGCATTAAGCGGTGGTGTATTCCAGAACCGTCTGTTATTAAAATTAGTGGAAGAAGGACTGGAAAGAGAAGGATTCAAGGTATTAAGACATCACCTGATCCCACCAAACGACGGTGGAATTGCATTAGGTCAGGCAGCGTATGCGATGCAGTATATCAGGAGGAAATAAATATGTGTGTAGGATTATCAGCAAAGGTTGTCCGTATCAGTGACGGTACAGCTGTTGTAGATGCAGGAGGAGCAAAAAGAGAGGTATCTTCAGAATTATTAGAAGATCTGGAACCGGGAGATTATGTCATGGTGCATGCGGGGATCGCGATTGCGAAGATTACAGATGAGGATGACAGTGAGACGGATCAGTTGATGGAGAAATTATTATAATGAGTGAACAAAAAAAGAAAACAGCAAGAGAAATCATAGAAGGCTACGACGGCCCTGCAGTGCGTATCATGGAAGTCTGCGGAACGCATACACATGAAATCTTCCGTCTGGGAATCCGCGGATTACTGCCGCCACAGGTGGAACTGATATCCGGGCCTGGATGTCCGGTCTGTGTCACACCGGTCAGTTATATCGATGAGGCAGTATATCTTGCACTGGAAAAGCATGTGACAATCTGTACATTCGGTGATCTTGTGAGAGTCCCGGGAAGTAAAAAGAGTCTGGCAGATGCAAGATCCGAAGGGGGGAAAATACACATTGTATATTCACCGGCAGACGCAGAAAAATACGCAAAAGAACACCCGGAAGAAGAGGTGGTGTTCTTATCCGTCGGCTTTGAGACCACGACTCCGGCGGGCTGCCTGTCTGTACGGAAAGCAAAAGAAGACGGACTTGTCAATTATTCGATGCTGATTGCCAATAAGACGATGCCGCAGGCGTATGAAGCATTAAAGGGCAGTGCAGACATTTTCCTGTATCCGGGACATGTCAATGCGATTACAGGGACGAAGCTTTGCGAAGAACTGGTACAGGAAGGTGTAAGCGGAGTGGTTGCAGGATTCACGGCAAAAGAACTGTTGACAGCACTTGCGGTTGCACTGACACATTTTCAAAAGGGAGAACCATTCTTTGTGAACTGTTATCCGAGAGTGGTGACGGAAGAAGGAAGCAAAGAAGCGCAGAGACTGGTGCAGGAGTTGATGGAAGCCTGTGACAGTGAATGGAGAGGACTTGGAATCATCGGGAAATCTGGTCTTCAGTTACGTCCGGAATGGGAAATGTACGACGCAAGGAAAAAATACCAGATCCCGGTGATGGAAGGACGGGCTAATCCGGCATGCCGTTGCGGGGATGTATTGCAGGGAAAATGTAAACCATCTGACTGTAAAGTATTTGGAAAAGTCTGTACGCCGCAGCATCCGGTAGGAGCCTGTATGGTGTCGGGTGAAGGAGCCTGTTCGGCATATTATATGTACGGAAGAGACGAAGAAGTATAGGATAGAAAGTCAATGATTTTTCAGACACATTCTAAAGTATATAGTGAAAATAATGAAGCAGAAAATGAAATTATAAAAGGAAAAGTGGACAAAATGAGTGAACATGTGGATAAAGAAGAAAGAATGGCAAAGTTAATGGGGAAAACAGTGACGATGGCGCATGGAGCCGGCGGACGCCAGACGTCAGAGCTGATTGATATGATATTCAAAGCACATTTTGAAAATCCGGATCTGACAGCAGATGATGCGGCGGTTCTGACACCTCCGGCAGGAAAGATGGCGGTGTCAACGGATGGTTTTATCGTATCTCCGGCATTCTATCCGGGCGGAAATATCGGAAAGCTCTCCATCTGCGGTACAGTCAATGATCTGTCCTGCATGGGGGCAAAACCATTATATCTGACCTGTGCATTTGTAATCGAAGAGGGATTCCCGATGGAAAAACTGGAAGAGATTGCAGAGACAATGGAACAGACTGCAAAAGAAGCGGGGGTCAGAATTGTATCAGGAGATACAAAAGTAGCAGGAAAAGGGCAGGTTGACGGCGTATTTATCACAACGACCGGAATCGGAGAAGTTACAGAAGGTGTAGAAGTAGCAGGAAATCTTGCAAAACCGGGGGATGCGGTTATCGTAACCGGCGATATCGGAAGACATGGATGTACGATTTTATTAGCAAGAGAAGATTTTGGAATCGAAGCAGATGTAACCAGTGACTGTGCGCCGCTCTGGGGCAATGTGAAGGCGGTCATGGATGCAACACACGACCTGCACGTGATCCGTGATGCGACAAGAGGCGGAGTCGGAACAGTACTGTATGAAATCGCCGGACAGAGCCAGGCCGGAATCCGTCTGGACGCATCGAAGATACCAGTAGCACCGGAAGTGCGTGGTGTGTGCGGTATGCTTGGGCTGGAGCCGTTATACCTTGCATGTGAGGGACGCCTGGTGATCATGGCACCAAAGGAACAGGCACAAAGAATCGTGGATGCATTAAAGAAATGCCCGTATTCGGAAGAAGCTGCTATTATCGGTGAAGTGACAGCGGAGCAGCCGGGTAAAGTTGTAATGCTTACAGAGATTGGAACGCAGGCACTCTTACCACAGCCGGGAGGAGAGCTGCTTCCAAGAATCTGCTAGAGTATGTCATATAGATTGTAGGAATGATTTTTTGAACATGTTCCAGACAGACGACAAGAGATAACTAGAGTGTGTCATACAGATTGTAGAAACATTTTCTCTGACACACTCTGGAAGGTGAGGAAGATATGGATACAAGAGTAGCAGTAATTTCAATTATTGTAGAGAATCCGGATGCGATCGAGACACTTAATCATCTGCTTCATGAGGCAGGGCAGTATATCATCGGACGGATGGGAATCCCATACAGAGAGAAAAAGATTAATATCATCAGTATCGCAATAGATGCACCGCAGGACGTGATCAGCACATTGTCCGGTAAGATCGGGCGCTTAAGCGGCGTGTCTACGAAGACCGCGTATTCGAATATCATTACGAAAGCAGGGGAGCAGCATGATTAAGATAGCAGTATATGGAAAAGGCGGAATCGGTAAATCTACAACCGTTTCCAATGTGGCAGCGGTTCTGGCTGGAAGAGGCCTTAAGGTTATGCAGATCGGCTGTGATCCGAAGGCTGATTCGACGGTGGCGTTAAGGCATGGAGAAGAGATGACGACAGTACTGGATCTTTACCGGGAGAAGAAGCAGGGACTGGAGCTTAAGGACATGGTAAGAACCGGTTATCAGGGTGTCATCTGTGTGGAAGCAGGCGGACCGACACCGGGACTTGGCTGTGCCGGAAGAGGAATTATCACAGCGCTTGAAAAGCTGAAAGAAACGGGTGCATATGAGGTGTATAAGCCCGATGTTGTGTTATACGATGTGCTTGGTGATGTGGTGTGTGGTGGTTTTTCGATGCCGATGCGGAAAGGTTACGCAGATAAAGTATTTATCATAACATCCGGGGAAAATATGGCGATCCATGCAGGGGCGAATATCGCAATGGCGGTAGAGAATTTTAAAAACCGCGGATATGCATCTCTTGGAGGTATTATTTTAAACCGTAGAAATGTAGCGAGAGAAGAAGAAAAGGTACAGGAACTGGCAGAAGATTTCCACACGCAGGTAATCGGAACGCTCTCGCGCAGCGATCTGGTAGCAGAAGCAGAGGAACAGGGAAAGACTCTGATGGAAAGCTTTCCGGAAAGTGAGATGGCAGAAGAGTACCGTAAGCTTGCAGATGCAATCATGGAAGTCTGCATGGAGGAAAAGTGATGTTAAAAAGAGTGGGAAAATCAGGACTTGAGTTTAACTCACCGGCACATGGCAACTGGAATATTGTACACACTGGCATGCTTCTCCCGGAAGCAAGACAGATCTATGTCTGTGCAGACAATTGTATGCGTGGAGTTGTCCTGACAGCAGCGGAGATGAATGCAGCAGACAGATTCTCCTTTGTGATCGTAGAAGAAGAGAACCTGTTAAATGGCAATCTTGAAGATGTCACAATCGAAGGTGTTACAGATGTGCTGCAAAAACTGGATGAAAGACCGAAGGCGGTGCTGTTATTTACCGTGTGTCTGCATCATTTTCTGGGATGCGATCTGGAACGTGTATATGAAGAACTGGAAGAGAGATTCCCGGAT
This sequence comes from Dorea sp., assembly GCF_977044405.1. Classification (NCBI taxonomy): domain Bacteria; kingdom Bacillati; phylum Bacillota; class Clostridia; order Lachnospirales; family Lachnospiraceae; genus Dorea; species Dorea sp. Next base: position 76,706 of record NZ_CDRRQK010000009.1, on the reverse strand, counting down.
ATTGTATTCATCCGGTGTTATATGGATCCGATTATGCAAAAGCACGGACTGACACCGGACCAGAAACTTAGAAAAGCAATCTATGATCCCCTTCCGGTTAAAGAGGCAGACCCGGATGTGGTGACACTTCTTGGCAGTGACTTTGCACTGGATGAGACAAGTGATATCAAGCGATTGTTAAGGATGAACGGAATGGAACTAAGAGAACTTCCGGAGTGCAGAACATGGAAAGACTACGAACGACTTTCTGACGGGAATATATTTATAGCATGCTATCCACCTGGGAAATACGGCATGGAGATGCAGGCAGAAAGGATTGGGAGAAAGGGGCTTTATCTTCCGGGAAACTTTGATTATGAAGAAATCGGGGAGCAGCTTAAGAAGCTGGGAGATATCATAGAAGATTCACAAAAGGGATTGTGGAACATAACGGAACAGAAAATGTTGGATATAGAGAAGGAAATCGCAACATGTGAGTCTGCGCTGTGTGAGGCGGGAAAGATAATTGGCGATATACCGGTCATGATCGATCACACATTTCACCCAAGACCACTTGGCCTTGCAAAATTACTGCTCACACATGGATTCCATGTGACCAGGATTTATCTGGACGCAGTCAGCCCGGAAGAAAAGGAAGTGGCAGAATGGCTGCAAAAAGAATATCCGGATCTTGCATATGAACCAACAATCCAGCCAGAGATGCGTATGCGTCCGAGAAATGAGGAAAATGTCCTTGCAATCGGCCAGAAAGCTGCGTGGTTCACCGGAAGCAGACATTTTGTTAATCTGGTACAGGGAGCAGGACTATATGGATATGACGGCATCCGGAGAACAGCAGAACTTATGATAGAAGCCTGGCAGGAAGAAAAAGATCCGGAAGATCTGATTATACGGAAAGGATGGGGGTGCGAAAGCTGCATATGAGACAGAGTTATAAAATTATACCAATCTATACAGCAGATGTATCCGGAGTCTGTTCTGCGCTATACGAGCTTGGCGGAATGACTGTGATGCATGATCCGTCCGGATGTAATTCTACTTATAACACGCACGATGAGATCCGCTGGTACGATCAGGACAGCATGATCTTCATATCAGGACTTACCGAGATTGATGCGGTAATGGGGAATGATGAAAAATTGATCCAGGACATCGAAGAAGCAGCGCAGGAGTTAAAGCCAAAGTTTATTGCACTGGCAGGTTCGCCGATACCATTTATGAATGGTACGGATTTTCCTGCAATTGCGGAGATATTGGAACAGGATCTTGGAATCCCGTCATTTTCCGTGCCGACCAATGGGATGCACGATTATGTATATGGAGCAGGAATGGCGCTGGCGGAGATAGCGAAGAGAATACCGGATGAAAAAGAGAGCATAAAAGATTTGAAGCCCGGATGTCAGTATAACAAAGGGGACAATGAGGAGAAGACGCTACAGGAAAGAAAGGTAGAAAAAAGAAATATACAAAAAAGAAATATACAAAAAATAAAGGTACAAAAAAGTGTCAATCTTCTTGGTGTAACACCATTGGACTTTGGACCGCAGGAGCATGTAGAAGCGATGAAGAAGAACCTGGAAGACGCGGGATGGAAGGTTGTATCCGTCTGGGCAATGGGGAATACACTGGAAGATCTTAACCGGGCGCCGGAGGCAGAAGTTAATCTGGTCGTATCTTCGACAGGACTTCGTGCGGCAGAAGTATTAAAAGACCGGTTTGGAATTCCGTATGTGATCGGAACACCGATAAAAGGATTTATGGGGCGGCTGACGGAAGCGTTAGAGAAAAAGATCAAGGTGGCATATCTTGAGGAAGAACAGGAAACATATTATCATCATAGATTGAAAAGAACGTGCAGCAATGAAAAAGAAGTGGTACTGATCGGAGAACCTGTGACTATGGGATCCCTTGCGGCTGCGATAGAATCAAAGTATGGAATAGCAGCAAAAGTCATCTGCCCGCTTCAGGAGACAGAAGGTCTGCTTGCACCATGGGATGAAAAGGTGCGTGGAGAAGAAGAGATGGAGAAGGCTTTAAAGAATGCGGATATCATTGTGGCAGATCCATTATACCGTCCGGTCTGTCCGAAAGATGCGAAATTCTATGAACTGCCACATATAGCATTCTCCGGCCGGATATATAAGAAGCACCTGCCGGTGCTGGCGGACATAGTCTAGAGCCTGTTTTTTGAAAATAGTTTATAGGTAAATATTTACAAAAATATGAGAAATGTAAACGTATGTTCGAAAAAAGGTGTTGAGTGATATATGGTTTTATGATACAATTTATAACATGTTAAAAATTTAGGAGGATTATCTCATGGGACATTTTTATTTTGCAAGACACGGACAGACCGTATGGAATGTAGAGAATAAGATCTGTGGTGCTACCGATATAGAACTGACAGAACTTGGCCATCAGCAGGCTGAAGAACTTGGAAAGGCAATTCTTGAACAGGGAATCAAGATTGATGAAATCATCTATTCACCACTGATCCGTGCAAAAGAGACAGCCAGACATGTATCTGAGATTACAGGAATCCCGATGAGGGAAGAGATGCGCCTGAAAGAACAGAACTTTGGAAAATACGAAGGAACACCCAGAAACGGAGAAGAATTCCAGAAAGCCAAGACGAATTTTGTAAATTCATATGAAGGCGGAGAATCGATGTTAAAATTATGCCACCGCATTTATAATCTTCTGGATGATATCAAAAAAGAATCCGATGAGAAGACATATCTTCTTGTAGCGCATAACGGAATCTCAAGAGCAATCCAGTCATATTTTTGTGACATGACGAATGAAGAATTTGCAAAATTCGGAATTAAAAACTGTGAGATCCGCAAATTTGAATTTTAACAAAATAAGGAATGTTCCTTCCGTTGCTAAAGAGTGTTTGAAAAACAGAATATAAACAATAAAAAATCCACCGTACTTAATAATTTTTTAAATACGATGGATTTTTATGATATCTCATCCAATGGACTATACCTCTTTCTTTCTTCGATTTCTTTTTTTCATTTGATAATGAATGTTGATTTTACGTTCCTGGTGGTTTGTCCTCCTTATTCTTTATTAGACTCTTTTCAGTTTAGCTTGTCCTCTGCATTGGACTGTACCTCTTTCTTTAGATTTTAATGAAAGTTTTAACTGATTGGTGGTCCGTCCTCCTTTTCTTTTGTTGATATTATAATATCGCACGAAAGGCAAAATGTCAATAGGTTTTCTGAAAAAAATATATAAAAATATAAATTGTTAAACAATTCTGAAAAGATAAATCCCATCGATAAATTCTTTGATAAAAGGTAATGCGGCACCAATCCCAACTGTATCCCCCAGACATTTTCCCTGAATGATATAGGAAGTATCGTCATCAAAGGTGGAACGTTCCGATACATATTTTTTAATCAATGTCAGATCTTCCTCTGTAAAGTAAGGCGTTACATGACCGCCAAGAATTACCGTATGTTCGAGAACCATATGCAGGTTGTTGATCAGAATGGCAAGGTGTCGCAGGTATTCATCCCATTTTGAGACGCAGACGGGATCGCCTTCGGCTTTGTGAGAGAAAAAGTCATCCAGATTATCATAATACGTAAGGAGTGAATTGGCAGAACAATAACACTCTGCACAGCCCTTATGACCACAATAGCAGTCAATTCCATCCGGAACCAGAGTCAGATGTTCAAAGGTGCCACTTTTTCCGGTGTGCCCGGTGAGAAGCTGTCCGTCGACAATAATGGCGCCTCCCAGATGATAGCTGAGGGAGATATAAGTAGCATCTTTGATATCCGGATTTTCCCACAATTCACTATTGCAGGCACATTCAGCATCATGGATGAATCTACATGGAACGGAAAATGCATCGGCAAATGTCCGGATTGAAAAACCGGTACAGTCAAGGATCTTGCCATAGGTAAATTCCGAACCATCCGGAGAGATGAGTCCCTGTACACCAAGACCGATTCCAAGAATGGTCTCTTCTTTATAATGATTCATTTTCAAAAAGGATTGAACCGTGTCTTTTAATTTTGAAAGATAATGGCCGGTTGGCTCAAATGCGATAGAAAGCGTTTCTTTGGCAATGATCTTCCCATATAGGTTCACTGCGAGGATGTTAGCTTTATCCGGAAGCAGTTCAATTCCTATTGCGATATGTGCATCGGAGATGACCTGATATGCAGTTGCGCGGCGGCCGACAGAAGAGGATAGACGGCCACATTTTTCAATCAGCTGTAATCCCTCCAGTGTTGTCAGATGCTGCGAGACGGTAGGGAGACTTACCGAAAGTGCAGTTGCGATCTCCTGCTTGGAACAGGATGGATTCTGATATATATAATGATAGACATCTGACAAATTCTTTTTCTTTATATCTGTTAATGAAAATTGTTCCATAAAATCACCCGTTTTTCTGAAATATAATATAGGCATTTTATATACCTGGGAGTTTAATAGCAGCGGCGTCTTCCATATAGAATGGCGTATCACCCCATTTGATTCCGAGAGTATATATTTTATAAAATTTTCTGCCTATATTTTATAAAATTGTTTAATAAAATTATTATACAAGTTATTTGCCCAGATGAAAAGGAGATTAGTACTGGAAAAAGTATACAAAAATAAAGAGGCAATCTTGTATGGTTTTACGACTTGTAATTTTGTCCCAAAGAAGCTATTATGTAAATGCATTAAATAAAACGATTTTATAAAATTAAAACATAAAATTATTTCTAACCAAAATACAAAAAAGAAAGTGAGGAAACAAAAATGGGAATCATTGAAAAAATGAGACTGGATGGAAAAAAAGGTTTCGTAACTGGTGCAGCAAGAGGAATTGGTAAATGCACAGCTACAGCATTTGCAGAGGCAGGAGCTGACGTAGCAATCGTAGACCTTGACATCGAAGAAGCAAAGAAGACAGCAAAAGAACTTGCTGAAAAGACAGGAAGAAAGGTTATCGCAATCCAGACAGACTGTACAAACAAAGAGCAGGTTGACGCAATGGTAAAACAGGTTGTTGAAGAACTTGGCGGACTGGACTTCTGCCACAACAACGCAGGAATCTGTATCAATGCTCCAGCAGAAGAGATGACATACGAGCAGTGGTTAAAAGTTATGAATATTAACCTGAACGGAATCTTCTTAACAGATATCGCAGCAGGAAAATATATGTTAGAGAATGGTGGCGGATCCATCATCAACACAGCTTCCATGTCAGCACATATCGTTAACGTACCACAGCCACAGTGTGCATACAATGCATCAAAAGCAGGTGTTATCCAGCTTACAAAATCACTTGCCATTGAATGGGCAAAACGTGGCGTACGTGTTAACAGCATCAGCCCAGGATACATCGGAACAGAATTAACACTGAACTCTCCAACACTGATTCCACTCATTGAGAAATGGAATGAGATGGCACCAATGGGAAGAATGGGTAAACCAGAAGAACTGGAAGCTATCTGCGTATACCTTGCAGGAGACGCAAGCTCATTTACAACAGGATCTGATATCGTAGTTGACGGAGCATTTACATGCTTCTAAGTTACGGAGTGTCTGAGGAAAACTGCGGATAGCAGGGAACACAGGAGAAAGATCTGAAAAAAGAGGTCACAGGCAGTGGGAATAACTGTCTGAATATATGGAAAATGCATAGGGAAGTTTGTCTTTTGGCAGGCTTCCTTATATTAAACCAAAAATTGGATGATTTTGTCAGAAAGGAATGCTTTTATGGGTGCAAAAGAATTAATTATCGAAGGTAAAACAGCGCTTGGAATCGAGCTTGGCTCAACAAGAATCAAAGGGGTACTGATCGACTATCAGGGAAATGTACTTGCAGTCGGAATACATGACTGGGAGAACTCGTTTATAGATAATATCTGGACATACAGTCTGGAAGAGATCCATACAGGTGTGCGTGATTGCTATAGTTCCCTTAGAAAAGTAGTAGAAGATACATATGGGGTTACACTTAAGAAGATTGGTTCGATTGGAGTCAGTGCTATGATGCATGGATACATGGCACTCGATAAAGATGGAAAACAGATCGCACCATTCCAGACATGGAGAAATACGAATACACAGCAGGCAGCAGACGAACTGACAGAGTTATTCAACTTTAATATTCCGCTCCGCTGGACGGTTGCACATCTGTATCAGAGAATTCTGGACGGAGAAAAGCATGTAGAGAATCTGGATTATGTATCAACACTGAGTGGATATATTCACTGGAAGCTGACAGGAGAAAGAGTGATCGGTGTCGGTGATGCAGCAGGTATGTTCCCGATTGATTCGGATACGATTGATTACGATGCAGGCATGAAAGAAAAATTCGATAACCTGATCAAACCATATGGCTACAGCTGGAAGTTAGAAGATATTTTCCCGAAGGTACTGGCAGCAGGTGAGAATGCAGGCTATCTGACAGAAGAAGGAGCAGCGTTCTTAGATGAGACCGGCAATCTGGAGGCAGGTATCATGATGTGTCCGCCGGAAGGAGATGCCGGAACCGGAATGACAGCTACGAATTCGGTAGCACCAAGAACAGGTAATGTATCAGCAGGAACCAGTACATTTGCCATGATCGTTCTGGAAAAACAGCTTAGCAAAGTATACCGTGAGATCGATATGGTTACTACGCCAACAGGATTCCCTTGTGCAATGTCTCATGCAAATAATGGTACATCCGACCTGAATGCATGGATTGGAATCTTCGGTGAGTTTGCAAAACTGATGGGAATGGATGCAAGTACGGGAGACCTGTTCCAGAAATTATATACAAAATCCTTAGAAGGAGATCCGGACTGCGGAGGACTTCTGGCATATGGATATTATTCAGGAGAGAATATTACCATGCTGAATGAAGGCCGGTTAGCATTCCTTAGAACTGCAGAGAGCAAATTCAACCTTGCAAACTTCATGAAGGTAAATCTGTATACTTCACTTGGAGCAGTTAAGATGGGACTGGATATCCTGATGGATGATGAGAAAGTAAAAGTAGAAAAGATCATGGGACACGGTGGATTCTTCAAGACCAAAGGTGTCGGACAGAGATATCTGGCAGCAGCGGTAGGAGCACCGGTTACGGTTATGGATACTGCAAGTGAAGGTGGTGCATGGGGAATTGCACTTCTGGCAGCATATCTGGCAGATAAAAAAGACGGAGAAAAGCTGGAAGACTTCCTGGATAACAGAATTTTTAAAGAATTATCCGGTGAGACGATTGAGCCTACGAAAGAAGAGATTGATGGATTTAATGTATTCATGGATCATTATAAAGCGGGACTTGAGATTGAGAAGAGCGCAATCGAACATATGAAATGGTAGAATTCTGCATAAAAATGTGGACAAAAAAACTGATTTTTTTGGTGAATCTTAATCTGCTTTAGGTGTTATAATGCAACTGTAACAAAGGAAACCTACTTAACAAAACCTCTTTGTAGCATTGGAACCACAAAGCGAAGGCTGCTAAGCATCAGATTTTTGGAGGAAAAGATAAATGAATACTTTAAAAGCTGAAAAAAGAAGCATGGACATCAAAGCAAAGAAATTAAGAAGAGAAGGTTACGTTACTGGTAATGTCTTCGGAAGAGAGATGAAAGAATCTATTCCGGTTAAGATGGAAAAAGCAACCGTTGACCGTTTACTGAAGACCTGCCACAAAGGTAGTCAGGTAATGCTGGACATCGAAGGTGAGAAGATGAATGTTCTGATCAAAGATGTCGAGTTCAATCCATTAAAAGGTCAGGTAGATGAGATAGACTTCCAGGCACTGGTAAGCAATGAAAAAGTACATTCCGTAGCAGAGATTGTTCTGGTCGGACATGAAAAGGCTGCAGGTGGTGTATTAGAGCAGTTACTGGAAGAAGTACAGTTCAAGGCATATCCGTCAGCATTGGTTGATAAGGTAGAAGTTGATGTAAGTAACATGAAAGTCGGCGATTCTATCAAGGTAAAAGATCTTACACTTGCAAGTGACAAAGACGTAGATATCATGACAGATCCAGAGACTACAGTCGTTACATTACAGTATGTACACAACAACATACCAGATGATGATGCAGATGCTGAGAGTGCAGAAGCAGCAGAATAAACAAAAGATAAAATTTATGAAAATACAGAAAAACCCGGATATCACCGTATGGATGTCCGGGTTTTTCTGTTATACTACAGCTACAGAACTTGTTCATAAGAACATCTAAATATAAAATACGAGGTGAGTGTATGGCAAAAGAACAGCTTGCAGTGATTGAAATGATAACCGGTATGATCCTTGGAAAAACAGAAGGAATAAGTAAGGTGGATTTTACACCCCAAAAAACCGTATGCCCGGATGTAATAAGAGCAGGAAAATATCTGGAAAATGTCGGAAATACTACCACTATGAATAAAATAACGGAATCTGCTCAGAAAACGGGAAATCATCTTCCGGGAAGAACACCGGAAAGCCAGGGAATCCATTCAGAACATCTAAGAAAACTGGTACAGGAACTGGCAGAATCACCAAATACAGATATGCACCATCTGATGATACTCAGACATGGAAATATAATCTGTGAAGTAGATTTCGCACCATATAGAAAAGGTATCTGGCATATCACACACTCCATGTGTAAAAGCATCACGGGCATGGCAATCGGCTTTCTGGTGGAGGAAGAAAAGCTAAAATTGTCGGAAAGCATTTACCAGATATTTCCGGATAAAGGAAGTCTGTGGACAAAGATGTTCCGTCCGGAGATCACGGTGGAAAACTTATTGAATATGACAAGCGGAGTAACATTTAATGAATCCGGAATCATATCAGGAAATGACTGGCTGGAAAGTTATCTGAACGCATCCGTAACGGAAAAACCAGGCACACAGTTTCAATATAACAGTCTGAATTCTTATGTACTTTCTGCAATTGTAACAGAGCGGACGGGAATGCCGATGGATGAATATTTAGAGCCAAGACTCTTTGGACCGCTTGGCATTCAGAATTATTTCTGGGAGAAATGCCCGAAAGGAATCACAAAAGGCGGCTGGGGCCTGTTTATGACGGCAGAAGATATGGCAAAACTGGGGCAGCTCTATCTGAATAAGGGAAAATGGAACGGTATCCAGATCATTCCGGAAAACTGGGTGGAGACATCTGTGACGAAGCAGATAGAGAGTATAGAAGGAACATACGGTTACGGCTATCAGCTATGGATGGAAGAACGTCCGGGAAGCTTTGAATATAACGGTATGCTTGGTCAGAATGTGATGGTATATCCAGATGCAGACATGGTGATCGTAACGAATGCAGGAAATGAAGAGCTATTCCAGAGTGGAAAAATGCTGGATATCATCCGGAAAAACTTCCCGGTGGGATGGATGCCGGAGGAGAGCCTCCCGGAAGATCCAGAAGAATATGGAAAACTGCAACATCTAATCTGGAAAATGGCAGACGACGGACAGCCGGTGAGACCGGGAAAAGCATGTCATAGAATCGGGAATAATAACTTGTCAATGGCAGAGTGCAGAGACAATAAAAGAAAAGGAGAGAGATTAAATATAAGGACACTGGATGTGGAAACGGATAGCAGAAGGGAAAGAGAAAGTGTAGGATTTACAAACGCAATGTCTGAAAATGCTTTTGCTATATCAGGATGTACAGGCATTAGAAGAGGTGGATGGAATCAGACCTTTATAAATAAAACGAAGGCACGAAAACCAGTTCAGACAATGCGCCGGATCACGAGAAAGGAACATCAGAATCCGTATTCAGAATCAGAGATTATGTTATATAACATTCAGAAAGAACTGGACGGGACCTGTTACCAGATGGAACAGGCAAGTGTAGGATTATTTCCGCTCGTTATGCAGGTGATGCACAACAATATGACGGATGGAATTGGAAAAATTGCTTTCCGTATAGATGAGGAGACGGGAGATTTTGTACTCTGTTTTCAGGAAGGGGATGAGTGGAAAGAGCTTCGGACCGGATGGGATAAATATATAGAAAATCATCTGACGATACACGAGGAGACTTATCTGGTTGCAGTAAAAGGAAAACTTTCTTCGGATGCCGATCATAATCCGGTGTTGATTGTTGAGATTGCTTATCTGGAAGAGGCGATGAGACGAAAGTTGTATATTACATTATATGAGGAAACAGGTGAATATACAGAGGATCCGGTTGAAAATATGGGAAATACAGATATTTCAGAGGAAGCAGGAAATGAGGATACGAAAAATAAGAAGAACGGTCTGTTTGGAAAGATTGAAGTCAGGTGGTATGAAACACCGGGCAAGGCTCTGATCATGGAAGGCATGGAATCCATCACGACAGAGGTTACCAAGTCTCCAATCTATACACGTATCAGGGAGAATGGAGGTATCCAGCTGCTCCACCGTCTGATTGAACAGACGATAGAGCCTATAGCAAAAGGGGAATTAATCGTGTAACTGAATGCGGATTATTGTTTATAAGTATTAAAGTAAGCGGAATACCTGCTCGACGGTTGCAACCATGTTGCTTCGTGCGTTGACAGGATCCATAGCTTCTGCAAGGGTAGATACACCTCTTAAGATTGGGAAGAATGCATCGATACCTTCTTTGTTGCATGCGGTTGCTTCTTTTGTAACGCTTCCGGCGAATGCGACTACTTTAGTATTGTATTTTTTTGCAAGCTTAGCAACTCCGACAGGAGCTTTTCCCATAGCAGTCTGGAAGTCCAGACGTCCTTCACCGGTTACGACAACGTCCGCACCGGAGAGTTCTTTTTCCAGTCCGACAGCATCTAAGATCAGTTCAATCCCAGGTGTCAGTGTTGCACCAACGTATGCGAGGAATGCATAGCCAAGTCCTCCGGCAGCACCGGCGCCTGGTGTATTGATATAATCATTTCCGAGAGTTTTAGATGTAATTTTGGCAAAATGTGCCATATCTTCATCTAACTGCTTCTTAATATCTTCTGTAACACCTTTTTGTGGTCCATAGACATAAGTTGAACCATTTTCACCACAGAGCGGGTTATTGACATCGCAGGCAACCTGGATGTGGCATTCTTTTAAAAGTGGGTTCATATCAGAAGTGTCAATTGTTGCAACTTTGGCTAAAGCCTGTCCGCCTTCACCTGCATCTTCGCCGTTAATATCCAGAAAACGTACTCCAAGTGCCTTTAACATACCGATACCACCGTCATTTGTAACACTTCCGCCGATACCAATGATGAAGTTCCGGCAGCCTCTTTCGATAGCATCGTTTATCATCTCGCCGACTCCGTAGCTGGTTGCAAGAAGAGGATTCTTCTCTTCGTCTGGAACCAGTGTGATACCTGCTGCAGATGCCATTTCCATAACAGCAGTGTCCGTATCTTTCAGATATCCATAATAAGCGTCTACAGGTGTATGCATCGGACCTGTAACAGTAAGATCAATACGTTCTCCGTTCATACCTTCGATTAATGCATCCGTTGTGCCTTCGCCACCATCTGCAAGTGGTTTTACGATAACTTCTGCATCCGGTTTTGCAGCAAGAACACCGTCTTTGATTGCAAGTCCGGCTTCCATAGAACTTAAGCTTCCCTTTAATGAATCAATTGCTACTACAACTTTCATGTGAGTAAACCTCCTGTATTTTCTATTTGTAAATCTGTTGTCTGGGTATAAGATTTTCCGTTTGTTGTTTTGTTGTAAAGAGTATAGCATATGCGAAATGAAAATAATATGTTACAAAAAACAAATAAATAGTTGAAAAATACATATATTATGTTTTGCGTAATGAAATAAACTTGCTGATATACATCTAATAATATAATAAAATCCCACCGGTATCAGGAAAGTATCAGATATAGCAAAACTATATAATACGGGTACTTAAATTTACCGGCGGGATGACAAGTTATTTCTTAAATATTTTTACAAGCCTTAAGCTGCAATGCAAGATAAAGAACCGCCCCATCCTTAAAGCTGCGGGGATTCAGTCCACAGATCCGGTGAATACGGTCAAGCTTATACTGCAGTGTGTTTTTATGAAGGAATAAGGCTTCACTGGTTTTGGACAAAGACTGATCGTGTTCAAAATAGCTCTGAAGGAGCGAGATGTCATTTTCATTTAATTTAGAAATAGTCTTTTGCAGGTATTCGTTTGTTGCGGTTTCCGGAAGCGACCCTAAAAGTATTTCCAGTGTGAGGTCATCAAAAAAGGCATAGTTAGAGCTGCTGTTTTTCAGAGAATTCAGTGCAATTCTGGCAGTATCATAAGACGGCGCCAGATGAAAAAGGTCACAAAGACGACCGACACCAAGACAGACAGAGGCACTGTGTTCCTTGCAGAAATGCGCCAGCTGCTCTAATGCGAATGACTGGTCGATGATCGCAACATAATCAGTAGGATACTGGAACATATATAATTTGACAGAGCTGTCTGAAAACATCCGGAGTATCTTTTCCTCAATAGAAGAGACCGTGACTGTGGAATGGTCTGACTTCATCTGTAAGATCAGAATGCGTTGCTTTTTAGCTGTGTCGATCTGAAATTCCTGGAGCAGATCATGGATATAATTCAGGTCATCCATTTTGGAAGATCCGGTAGTGAAAGAAGATGTATGGTCGGTTTTTCCATAAGCGGCTTCCCGTGATAAAAGCCAGGAGACCAGATAGGTACGTTTTTCGGATAATGTACGGGAAGCATTACCGATTTCCTGTTCGCGGATTAAAAGCTTCGTGATCTTTTCAGCCAGATAGGCAAACTTACGGACTTCATCCGGTGAGCCGCTGATTCCGATGACGGCAATGAAAAGTCCGTTATGTGTCACAGGAATATTCACTCCGGCACTGGTCCCCTCATAATGGTCGCTTTCTTTTACTTCAATGACACTTCCGGTATCGGCTGCTTTTTTCCCAATCTCGTGAAAAGTGCCGATACGGGAAGTGTTGGTGCTGGCGTATATTATTCCGTTTTTATTGATGAAGTTGATGTCGTGGCCGCAGACGTCGTGGACAGTGTCTACGATTTGTGTGGCAAGCTGCTTTCCAATATGTGTAATCATGTCTGTCTGCTTCCTCCTTAAAAATTCAGAGATTTATATAAATCTGTTACCATACAATTTCTATTTATTATAGCAAAGGAGTCATCAGGTTTAAAAGAAATCTATAATAAAAAAACTTAATATTTTAAAGTGAAATTATTTATTTTATTATTTATTCCTGCGGTGCTATACTTTAGTCAACGAAGAAAAGAAACGGAAATAACCGAAAGGAGAAAGACTCATGTATAGTATTGATTTGAACAGTGATATGGGGGAAAGCTTTGGCGCATATAAGATCGGAGGAGATGAAGAAATCATCAAATACGTAACCACTGCGAATGTTGCCTGTGGATGGCATGCAGGTGATCCAATGGTCATGGACAAGGTTGTGCGAATGGCAAAAGAAAGAGGCGTTATGGTAGGTGCACATCCTGGATACCCGGATATGATGGGATTCGGACGTAGAAAGATGGTTCTTTCTCATGACGAGATCAAGAATTATGTAAGATACCAGATTGGAGCTCTTGCAGCATTTACAAAGAGCTATGGCATGAAATTACAGCATGTGGCACCTCACGGGGCAATGGGTAATGCATGTCAGTATGATGAAGATATTGCAAGTGCAATCGTAGAAGCAATCTGCGAATATGATAAAGACCTGATCGTTTATTACTGTGCGGGAGCAGTTCTTGGAGATATCGCTGAGAGCAAGGGACTTCGTACAGCATCAGAGATCTTTGCAGACAGAGCATATATGGATGACCTTTCACTGGTTCCAAGAAAGATGGAAGGCTCTATGATCACAGATGAAGACATAGCGATCCAGAGATGTGTTAAGATGATCAAAGAAGGAAAAGTTACATCTATCAATGGAAAAGAATTGGATATCAAAGGTGATACACTCTGTGTTCACGGTGACGGACCGAAAGCACTGGCATTCGTTCAGAAGATCCGTGAGAAATTCACTGAAGAAGGTATAGAGATCAGACATTTATAATAAAAAAATATACAGATAATCATTTCTGGCAGGAGGAACAGATCATGGAATACAAAACAGCAAAAAGAATGGAATGCCTTCCATTCTCTGGAATCAGAGCAGTTATGGAAAAGGCAACAAAGATGCAGCAGGCAGGAGAAAAAGTGATCCATCTGGAGATTGGACGTCCGGACTTTGATACCCCGAAAAAAATCAAAGATGCAGCATACGAAAGCCTGAATGCGGGACATGTATTTTACACATCGAATTATGGAACTCCTGCACTTCGTAAGGAAATCGCAAAATGGGAAAATGAACATCATAATGTGAATTATGAAGCATCGGAAGTGCTTGTAACAGTTGGTGTCGGAGAAGCGACTTATGCATCCATGGCAGCATTTCTGGAAGAAGGAGATGAAGTGCTGGTTCCGAATCCGGTATGGCTTAACTATATTCATGTGCCGTCTTCACTGGGAGCAACACCGGTTACTTACAGCCTGAAAGAAGAAAATGATTATCAGATAGAGTTTGAAGAGCTGGAATCTAAGATTACTGAGAGAACGAAGATGATCGTAGTAGTCAATCCAAGCAATCCGACGGGAGGTATTTTCTCAAGAAAAACACTTGAAAAGTTAAGTGAAATCGCAATCCGTAATGACCTTCTGGTTGTATCGGATGAGATTTACAGCCAGCTGGTATATGATGGTGCGGAACATGTCAGCATTGCGTCTATCCCGGGAATGAAAGAGAGAACCATTACACTGGGAGGCTTCTCAAAAGCGTATTCTATGACCGGGTGGCGTCTGGGATATATGTGTGCACCGGAAGGAATTATCTCTGCATGTGTCAGAGTACATCAGTACACCATCACATGTGCTTCGTCATTTGTACAGGATGCAGCGATTGTTGCTCTGAATGAATGTGCAGATGAAGTAGAAGAGATGAGACAGGAGTATCAGAGAAGAAAAGACTTCATGGTAAAAGCGCTGAATGACATCGATGGTATCAGCTGTAATAATCCGCAGGGAGCATTCTATATCTTTGTAAATATTAAGAGTCTTGGAATGACTTCTATGGAAGTTGCAGAATATCTGCTGGAGCATGCGAAAGTAGCACTGGTTCCAGGTTCGGCATTTGGTTCAGAAGGTGAGGGTTATCTTAGAATTTCTTATGCATGTAGCTATGAAGACCTTCAGGAAGCAGCTGCAAGAATCAAAGAAGCAGTAAAAGAATTGAAAGAAAAATAAAAATTCATTATATAAAATCAGATTATAAATAACGCTATCTAATTAATATTTGTATCATTGCTTAAATGAGAAGGGGAGTATCTGCAGGTCAGATGCTCCCCTTCTCGTTGTGATATCAAAGTATGCAGGTATTTATTATTTTCCGCCCCAGAATTCACCGACCGGAATGTCTGGTTTTTCCGCCTGAAGAAATTCTTCCAGTATATCCTCAAAGAATTCCACCGCATGCTTGCTGGTGACTTTGGGATATTTGTGTTTGATCTTATAACAGATACGGTTTGGTGCGGGATTCTTAAGTTCGCTTACATATACTTTACGGTAACGTGCGAGTTCGCAGATGACGGATTCAGGTGCGATCATCCATGTATCGGCATCTTTCCAGAGACGGTCAAGTAAAGTAATCGTATCAGCGGAAATACGCGGTCTGGATACGGAAGAAAGCCAGCGGTCATGCCAGATCTGGAAGTTATCATCCCAGCTTAAGAACAGTTCTTTGGTTGAGTCCAGCTCATCTGTATGAACCAGAGGTTTTTCAACGGAAGGATGTTCTGATTGTACCAGATAAAGCTTTTCTTCGAATAATTTTTCAGAAATAATATTCTTATAATGAAGCTGATGATATACAAAACCGATATCGATATTATGTTCACTGAGCATGCCATATAATTCAGAAGAATGATGGGATTGTATATTCAGATCCAGGTGAGGATGTTCTTCAAAAATCTTGTCATACAGAGGAACAAATACAGCAATATTCAGACTGTCGGTACAGCCGATATTAAGAAGCAGCTGTTCCTGGTTATGCTGCAATTCAAGTGTTTCTTTCCAAAGGGACATCCAGCGTTCGGCGAGGATAATAAAGTCCATCCCCTTTGGGGTGAGCTCTACCTGTTTGTGTCCTTTATTACGGATGACCAGGGAAAACCCCAGTTCGTTTTCAAGTGAGTTCAGACGATGGCTTACCGTAGGCTGGGAAAGAAACAAAAGATCTGCGGTTTTTGTAATACTCTTCGTGTTAACGATCGTTAAAAATGTCTCGATTTCTGCGAGATTCATGCTATTCCTCCTGTTTTAAAAGTTATTCATTTTAGCCATTTCATATTGGTTTCGAATATAAAAGTTGTCTATATTATACAGAGAAATTATTCGTTTTTCAATCATAAACTTGTGTGCTATCATGAAATCAGATTAAAGGAAAAGAGGTTTTAATATGTCAGCAGGATGTAGAATCAGAAGGAACTTTGAAAGACCGGCAAAGGAGTTAGTTGAGGCATTCCGTGGAATCCCGGTTGCTAATATTGACGATAATTGTGGAAGAATTGCAGCGGTAGATGCAAGTATTTTCCCACTGAATCCAAAGGCCCGTCTTCTTGGGACGGCATTCACAGTAAACGCACCGGCAGGAGATAACCTTCTGTTCCATGCAGCACTTGATATGGCACAGCCTGGAGACGTTATTGTACTTGCAAATAAAGGAAGTATGAGCCGTGCACTTTGCGGTGAGATTATGAGTAACTATGCTAAGAAGAGAGGGCTGGCAGGCATCATCATTGATGGATGTGTACGTGACAGCTATACACTCAGCCAGATGGATTTTCCTGTATATGCAAAAGGAATCACACCGAACGGACCATATAAGAACGGTCCTGGAGAGATGAATTTCCCTGTATCATTTGGTGGAATTATTATCAATCCTGGTGATATCCTTGTAGGAGATTCAGATGGACTGATCGCAATTGACCCGGCAAATGCCGAAGAGCTTGCAAAGATTGCAAAAGCTTATCACGAAGGTGAAGAAAAGCAGTTAGATGGAATTATAAATCGTGGTGAATGGCCACGCCCATGGGTACAGGATTCTTTGAAAAAAGTAGGATTTGAATTCGTGGATTAGTCAGTAACCGTATATTCTGCAGATAGATATATTATAATGAATCTAAAGTAGAAAGATAAAAATGATATGCGAAAAAGGTCTGTCAGAACAAGGACAGGCCTTTCTCCATACAGATGGAGGTATGAAAATGGAGGTAAGATTTCTTACAGCAGGTGACCGTGCGGTATCTGTAGAGTTTGGAAAGACCATATGTCTTGAGACGAATGCAAAAGTACGTATGCTGGATGAGAACTTAAAAGAAGATCCGATCGAAGGTGTGATCGAGAACGTTCCGACTTATTGCGCATTGATCGTTCATTACCGCCCGGAAGTGATCCGGTATAAGGAACTTGTGGCGGAACTGGAAAAAAGAATTGGTAATATGCATGCTGCCGGAGATAGTAATAAGAAAAAAGTTGTAAAAGAAGTACCTGTATATTATGGCGGCGAGACAGGACCGGATCTGGAATACTGTGCAGAACTTGAGCACACAACGGTGGAAGAGATTATAAGGAAACATTCCGAGCATGAGTATTATGTATATATGCTTGGATTTGCACCGGGACATCCATATATGGCAAGATTTGATGAGCCATTTGGATTCAAAAGAAGAGAATCTCCGAGAGTAAAGATTCCTGCAAGATCAATCGTTGTCCAGCAGAATCTTTCGGACTTTATTCCGTTTGAACAGCCTTGTGGATGGAACATCATCGGAAGTACGCCGCTTAATATCTGTAACTTTGATAACGAGGATCCATTCCTGGTACATGCAGGAGACTGGGTAAAACATGTGCCGGTAACAAAGTCAGAATATGACAAGATCCGCAGGGATGTGGAAAAAGGAACATACAAGGTGAAGACATATACACCTGAAGGTAACGCATAGAATCGGAGGTCATGATATGGGAATAATAGTTGAAAATGGTGGAATCCTGACAACCGTACAGGATGAAGGAAGATTCGGATATCAGGCGTTTGGAGTGTCTACCTCAGGAGCAATGGATAATCATTCGTTCCATATTGCCAATATCTTAGTTGGAAATGATATGGGCGAAGGAGCACTGGAGATGACATTTATCGGACCAACGCTTAAGTTTACAAGTGATAATATTATCGCAGTAACGGGCGGGGATCTGACTCCGATGTTAGACGGCAGTGAATTCCCGATGTACCGGGCAGTGCTGGTAAAAGAAGGTCAGACACTTTCATTTGCAGGAGCAAGGAATGGATGCCGTGGTTACATTGCTTTTGCAGGTGGTCTTGATATTCCGGTTGTGATGGGAAGTAAGTCTACATTGCTTCGTAATCATCTCGGAGGAGTACAGGGACGTAAGCTTGAAAAAGGTGATGAGATTGGATTCGTCAGTGCAAAGACGACACTTCCGAAGATGGAAGAAAGAAAAGTACCGGCAAGCATATATCCTAAGAAAGAGATCGTTCTGCGTGTGATTCTTGGACCACAGGATGATGAATTTACAGAAGCCGGAGTAAAGAGCTTCTTCTGGAACAGTGGAGTGATCACAAATGAATTCGACCGTATGGGCTGCCGTATTGAGAGGGAGCCGATCGAACATATAGGAGACGGTAATATCAATACAGATGGTATCTCTGTCGGTTCTATCCAGGTGCCAACGAATGGAAAGCCGATCATCATGCTGGCGGACAGACAGAGCACCGGAGGATATGCCAAGATAGGAACAGTAATTTCCGTGGATCTTGCGAAGATCGCGCAGGCACAGCCGGGACAGAAGGTAAGATTTGTCAATGTAAGTCTGGATCTGGCCCAGGATCTCTACATCAGAGAACTGGAGTCAATGAAAGCACTGGATGAAAAGCTGAACGCATAAGCTGTAAGAGCAGATCTTTAAGATCAGACATGGAAATGAAATAAAAAACAATAAAACAAAATGCTAATAAAAAGAGAAAGGTGAGAGTCATTATGAAAATTGTAGTATTAGACGGTTACACAGAGAACCCTGGAGATTTAAGCTGGGATGCATTAAAAGAATTAGGAGAAGTAGAAGTATATGACAGAACTTCTTATGAAGAGTCACCACTGATCGCAGAGCGCATCGGAGATGCAGAGATCGTAGTCATCAACAAGACTCCAATCTCAAAAGAAACAATAGATAAATGCGGAAATATCAAACTGATCGCTGTTCTTGCAACAGGATACAATGTTGTTGATTATGTATATGCAAAAGAAAAAGGAATTCCTGTAGTAAATGTACCTACATATGGAACACAGATCGTAGGACAGTATGCACTTGGTCTTCTTCTTGAGATCTGTTCACACTACGGACACCACGATGAATGTGTAAAAGCCGGAAAATGGGAGAATAACCCGGACTGGTGCTTCTGGGATTATCCAATGATCGAGCTGTACGGTAAGACAGCCGGGATCATCGGACTTGGAAGAATCGGACAGGCTACAGCAAAGCTTCTTAATGCATTAGATATGGAAGTTATCGCATATGATGCGCATGAAAGCGAAGCAGGAAAGAAACTGGCAGAGTATGTATCATTGGATGAGTTATTCGCACGTTCCGACGTAATCTTCCTTCACTGCCCATTATTCCCAGCTACAGAAGGTATGATCAACAAAGAAAATATCGCTAAGATGAAAGACGGTGTAATCCTTATCAACAACAGCCGTGGACAGCTGGTTGTAGAACAGGATCTTGCAGATGCGCTGAACAGCGGCAAGGTATACGCAGCCGGACTTGACGTAGTATCTACAGAGCCGATCAAAGGTGACAATCCACTGTTAACAGCTAAGAACTGTATCATCACACCACATATCTCATGGGCAGCACAGGCATCCAGACAGAGAATCATGGATATTACAGTAGACAATATCAAATCATTTCTGGAAGGTAATACCGTAAACCAGGTAAACAAATAAGAGATTAATAAGGGGAGAACCCCTCACGGATTTATAAGTCTGTGAGGGGTTTTTTAGTACCATAGAGAGAACAGGTAGATTCTGAGTATAAAAAGAGAAGCCATCCATTCAGATGGCTTCCCGCTATTCAAAAGATGAGGGATGGGGGTATTTATTTCCCTTCTGCAATATCTTTTGTGATCTTTAAGAACTTGTCTACATCATCTCTGCCGTGGCAGTGAAGAGGTGATACACGGAGTGCTCCGTCAAGTCCCAGTGTTTCAACGATACGTTTAGAATACGGACTGCTCTTTACTCGTTCGAAAATGGTAACACCGTGTTCCATATATTTCTGTGCACAATCTGCATATTCAATGCCTTTGATACCCATAGCAATGATCAGATCTTTGTATGTAAGGTCTTCCATATCTACATATACTTCTACGCCAGGAATGTGACGAAGTCCAGGAACCTCTTCAGTTCCCTCTAACATACGGTAGAGAAGTCCTCTTTCCTGTAAATGGATTCTGTTCATACCTTCCACATAGAGTTCACGCTTGCTCATGCCTTCGGCTTTGTCTCCGAGGAAATGTTTTGCGATATCGCATACGTAGTCGATAACAGCCATCATAGCTGCAAAGTTACCAGGTGTAGGAGTTCCAAGCGCCCATACATCAGGAGCTTTGCATGTAAGTTTTCTGTGTGTCATGCTTGCGACACGGTCTGATACGTAACAATATCCACATCCACGTACACCGAAGAATTTATAAGGTGCGAAGTTGGATACATCTACGCCCCAGTCTTCTACATCGATGACTGCGTGTGGTGCATGCTGTACAGCATCACTTACGATATAGATGTCCGGATTGATCTCTTTGGCACGTCTTACGATTTCCTTGATATCCATGATATTTCCGGAAATGTTAGAAGCAGCCATGATACTTAACAGTACAGTGTCTTTATCTACATACTGCATGATTGTATCAGGATCAAGTCCTCCGGTTGTCTTGTTAGCAGGAACTTCACGGAATTCTCTTCCTGTCTGCTTACAATAGTATTCTACTGCATCGTGGGCAGATGGATGCTCCAGTGCGGAAGTAACTGCATTTTTACCCCATTTTACATTTTCCATAATGGTTCCGACAGCGTGGAACATTGTCTGGGAAGCGGACAGTTCTGTGATAAGAGCACCACTTTTCGCTCCGAAGATAACTTCCAGGATTTCCTTTGTTCCTTCGCTTACATAATAAGATAAGTCATACCCTTTTCCGCGGACACGCTCCGGACAGTCAGGATATTCTTCAAGGCTTGCTTTTGCTTCTACAGCAGCTCTTAATCTGAGAGATCCGCCAGAGTTCTCGAAGAAAAGTCTGTCTCCGTAATCTGGATCGGTATCGGCATAGCAAAATTGAGCTTTTAAGCTTTTTTGATATTCATCTGAAAATAATTCCCCATATTTAGTAGCCATAATTTTTCCTCCTTATTGGCTTCATTCATTTTGTTGATTTCATTATAACAATGATAAGGTAAAAATAGAAATGAATAATGTCGTTGTATAATATTAATGATTTTTATATTTAAAATATAGAAAGGATTGATATTTTATAGACAAATAATTAATTTTACTTACTTGTTCGTCCATGTTACATTGTAGGTAGTTCATAAATAAACGCGCGGTTTATGTTAAAAATTGGTAAAAACTAATGAAATGAAATAAGGAAAAGGAGTAAAAAGATGAGTAACGCAACGAAAAAACAGCCGATGTCGGTTGTAAAGAAAATGATGATCGCTCTTGTCGGCGGTTTGCTGGTGGGAATTGCTTTTCTTTTATTAAGAGAACAGTTGATCTCTTCTGGTAGTGAAGGAACATGGACGATGATCAATAAGATTTTGTTCCAGGACATTACAGCGGAAGACGGTGTTAAGGCAGTTGGTCTTTTCTATATTATAGGCCAGTTATTTATGAGAGGATTACAGCTTGCGATTGTACCACTTGTATTAGTATCCTTAAGCCTTGCGATGTGCAGTATTTCAAGTTCTACAAAGCTTGGAAGAATTGCAGGACGTACACTGATCGGATTCTTCCTGTTTTATGTATGTGGAGCATTCCTTGCAGGTATTGTAGCATATGCAGTAAAATCTGCAGGATTCTTTAACGTAACACTTCCAAGTGAAGCAGTCACGGATGCTGCAACACTGGATGCATTCAATCCACTTGCAACCATCGTAAATGCAGTACCATCCAATATCGGTGCAGCTTTCAGCAGCAATAACAGTATCCTGTCGGTCGTAGTAGTAGCGATTATCATGGGACTGTGTATGAATGCACTTGGGGAGAAAGCTGATCCACTGAAAAAAGTACTGGAAACTTTAAATGAGATTATTCAGTTATACCTTACATTTTTAATTAATAAAGTTGGCCCGCTTGCAATTTTCTGCCTGATCTCAAGAACATTTGCTATCTACGGAACAGAATATCTTGCACCGGCAGCAGCTTATATCGTAGCAGCAATGTTAACATTATTTGTACTGGTTGTTACACTTTATCCAATCGGTATCTGGGTAACAACAAGGATGAATCCAATTCAGTTCATCAAGAAAATCGCAAAAGTTGGTGTATTTGGATTCTCAACAAATTCATCTGCCGCATGTCTGCCGCTGAATACTAGAACATGTATCGATGAACTTGGATGTAGCGAAGAGATTACAAGCTTCGTATTACCAACAGGTATGACGATCAACATGAATGGAACAACGGTTATGCATATGTTCGCAGCAACTTTTATCGCAACAAGTGCAGGAATTGATGTAACACCTGCAAACCTTGTAACGATTGCATTCTTATCCATCTGTGCAGCTATGGGATGTCCTGCTATTCCAATCGCAGGCACAACACTGATCGTAACAATCCTTTCAGGACTTGGATGGACATCGGATGCATGTATGATCGCTTATGCATTAGTTGTAGCAATCAACCGTCCGGTAGAGATGGCACTTCTGCCACTGAACGTTATCGGAGATGCTACAGTTAACGTAATTGTAAATGCAAAAGAAAAAGAGCTGGATAAAGAAAAATATAATAGCTAAAGAGTGAATGACCGGGCGGACCGCTAACAGAATTATACGGCAGCCTGAAAAAATATAAGCAACGGATTAAAAGTCCGTTGCTTAAAAAATAATTACTAATTGACAGGAATTTAACGACTAGGAGGAAAAACATGGAAACATTTATGAAGATACTGGAGACCGTTCAGACATTTGTATGGGGGCCACCGACATTGATACTTTTAATGGGAACAGGATTATATTTTACATTTAAATTAAAAGGTCTGCAGATCTGTAAATTTCCAAGGGCATTGAGAAGTATTTTTGAAAAAGAAGAAGGTGCAGGAGATGTATCTCCATTTGCAACACTTTGTACGACGCTTGCGGCCGATATTGGAACCGGTAGTATTGTAGGTGTGGCAACGGCACTGAGAATCGGCGGACCTGGAGCGATGTTCTGGATGTGGGTGTCCGCACTTCTTGGAATGACGACAAAATATTCTGAAGCACTCCTGGCTGTAAAATTCCGTGTGAAAGATGAAAAAGGTGAGATTGCCGGCGGACCAATGTACTATATTCAGAATGGAATGGGTGAAAAGTTCAAATGGCTGGCAAAAATATTTGCCTTCTTTGGAGTTGTAACAGCACTTCTTGGATGTGGTACATTTCCACAGGTCAATGCGATTACTGAATCCGTACATGATTCGTTCCATATTCCAGTAATTGTGATTGGAGTTATCGTTACTATATTAACAGCAGTTGTAACACTTGGTGGTATTCAGGCTATTTCAAAAGTAGCACAGTTTGTCGTTCCATTTATGGCAATCTTCTTTATCGGTGGTTCTATGATTATCCTGATCGTGAATCATGCAGCTATTCCGGGAGCATTTGCAAGAATTTTCTCCTGTGCATTTTCAAAGCAGTCAGCACTTGGAGGTGCAGCCGGAACAGCAGTAATCTCATTCATGACTGCCATGAGAACCGGTGTGGCAAGAGGTGTGTATACGAATGAAGCTGGTCTTGGAAGTTCTCCGATTGTTGCGGCAGCAGCAAAGACAGATTCGTGTGTAAAACAGGGACTGATTTCTATGACGAGCGTATTCTTTACAACTATTATCACATGTTCCATGACCGGACTTGTTGTTATCTCAAGCGGACTGCTTGATAAGACGGACTTAAGTGGAAGCGTATTGGTTACAAAGGCATATAATGCCGGACTTCCATTCAATATCGGAATGTATCTGGTAGCGGTTGGAATTATATTCTTCTCATTTACCACAATTCTTGGTTGGAACTATTATGGGGAAAGATGTATTCTGTACCTGACCGGAAAGACAGGAAGCATTAAGATTTTCAAGATTGTATATATCATAGCAATCGCAACAGCTCCGTTCCTGACGCTGGAACCGATCTGGTTGATGGCAGATATTACCAATGCATTGATGATCATTCCGAACCTGATTGCATTACTTGGACTTAGAAAGGTTGTAATTAGTGAAACAAGGAAATTCTTCGACCGGGAAGAGCGTACGAAGGTGAATGTGCGTAGATCTGTGGTGGAGTAAAGGTTGAAATAAAAAAGTTTTGACATATTTATAAGATGATGTTAGTATAGTTATAGAAAAAGAGTGCTACCGATAGACGGTTAGCCCGATAATAGGTTAGTAAAAATAGTCGCTTAGTTTTACCAGACTGTGGGCGGCTATTTTTGTGTCTTATGATTATCCTTACCAATTGTGTATCCGATGCTGAAGCATGATAAGCCGAAACTAGCGATAGCTAAAAAATCCATAATACTCATTGACTTAGCCCTCCTTTACAGTAAATTCCCTTTCAGGGTTTTATGTAGTCAGAGGGTCACAGTCCCTCTGCTGAAGGACTAACCGCCTACCGTTTTGGTAGCACCCGTGATATGATTATAGCAATTAATTACAGAAAATACAATATATATTT
Source organism: Dorea sp. (assembly GCF_977044405.1). Lineage (NCBI taxonomy): Bacteria > Bacillati > Bacillota > Clostridia > Lachnospirales > Lachnospiraceae > Dorea > Dorea sp. The sequence goes on along the minus strand of NZ_CDRRQK010000009.1, from coordinate 51,736 downwards.
ATTTATTAATGAGTAACCAATTGAAGAGGTCTTCACTAAGGAAATGACAAATGACGGATACATGTATCTTGCACAGCTTTCTTATATAGACTTATAATAAAAGAAAAAGACCGAAAGGACTGGTACTATGAAACGTATTTTCTGGATCGTATTAGACAGTGCGGGCATCGGGGAAGCGCCGGATGCGGAAGCGTTCGGAGATGTTGGAAGCAATACCTGGAAGACCTGCTATGAGAGCGGAAAACTTCAGATTCCGAATATGGAAAGAATCGGTATCTATCAGATCGACGGGATGGATTATGCGGGAAGTTCTGTAACACCACAGGGAAGCTTTGCGAGAATGCAGGAATTGTCCTGCGGAAAAGATACAACAACCGGGCATTGGGAGATGGCGGGCATCGTGACACCGGATCCACTTCCGAAATTCCCGGAAGGATTTCCAAAAGAGTTCATAGAGGAATTCTCTAAGAGGACAGGGCGGAAGATTCTGTGCAATCTGCCGTATTCCGGAACACAGGTTATCCACGATTATGGGCAGGAGCATGAGAAGACGGGTGCCTTGATCGTGTATACATCGGCAGACAGCGTATGCCAGATTGCAGCGCATGAAGAGGTTGTTCCAGTGGAACAGCTGTATGAATACTGCAAGATTGCAAGGGAGATGCTGACGGGTGATCTTGGAGTTGGAAGAGTGATCGCAAGACCATTCACCGGAACCTGGCCGGATTATGAACGCACGATCAGACGTCATGATTTTTCACTTGCACCGCCAAGACAGACGGTATTGGATGCATTAAAAACAGAAGGAAAAGATGTGATCGGAGTTGGAAAAATCTATGACATCTTCGAAGGTCAGGGCGTGACAGAGACGCATCCGAATGAAGGAAATGAAAAGAACATGGAAAGGACGCTGGAAATCCAGAAAGAAGATTTTCACGGCCTTTGTTATGTGAATTTGGTAGACGGTGATATGATCTACGGGCATAGAAGAGATATTGACGGATATGCAGGAGCACTTACGAGATTCGATGAACAGCTGGGTGAGTTCCTTAAGCATATGAAAGAGGAAGATATGCTGATGATCACGGCAGATCATGGCTGTGATCCTGGATACACAGGAACCGATCATACCAGAGAGTATGTACCGTGTCTGATCTATGGAAATGAGATAAAAGCGGGGGTAAATCTGCACACCAGACATGGATTTGCAGACATGGCGGCAACGATTGCCGAGGCACTTGGAAGCAGTTACCGCGGTGACGGTGTGTCCTTCTTTGATGCTATCAGAAAGTGATATATTCAGCTCAAAAACACGTAAAAATTACAATTATCTACGTATTTATTACAATATGGTTAACAAGGAGCATTTTTTATAGTAAAGTATGAAAAACAATAACAAGGGCTCCAAAATCATGAGTGTATGAACAGATACACGCCAGTTATAAAAAAAGATATGAATAAAATATAACTTATCAGGAAGTCCGGTCATTGATCGGGCTTCTTGTCGTTTGGAGTTCAGGATATACAAGTGAATTGGCAAGAAGAGAGGTTACAGATGATAATTGTAAAAGAGTACAGAGGTCATATCCGCAACTGGAAGACATTGTGTGAAGCATTGAATATTGATACTTCACTTTCAAGAGAGGAAAGAGAAAGACAGATATTAATCCGCGCATATCAGAATTGGGGATATGATATGGCGAACCAGATGCAGGGGATGTTTGCATTTGCATTGTGGGATGAAGAAGAGGAGAAGTTGTTCTGTCTGAGGGATCATTTTGGAACGAAGCCGTTCTATTATTATATGACAGAAGGCGGGCAGTTATTATATGGAACGATGATCAGACAGATCATGGAACAGCCGGGATTTGTAAAAGAACTGAATGGGGAAATGTTACAGTTGTACCTGACACTTACTTATGTGGCCGGTGAAAATACATTTTTCAAAGGGGTCAGAAAGCTGATGCCGGGAAGATATCTGATCTGGCAGGATGGGAAACTTACGATTGAAAGGTACTGGAAGCCGGAGTTTCAGATGGATGAAAGTAAATCGCTGGAAGAATGGGCAGAGGAGATTCACAGTACTATCGAAGAAGTGATGCCGGAAGTAAAAGAAAAAGAAGAGCTGGCAGGAGCGTTCTTATCCGGCGGGGTGGATTCTTCGTATGTGCTTGCATTGTCGGATGTAGAGCAGTCAGCTTCCTGCGGATACGATGAGCCCCGCTTTGATGAGTCACCGCTTGCGAAAGAAACGGCGGATCTTCTTGGACGGGAAAATAACCGTTGCAGGATTACGCCGGAGGTGTATTTTGGAATTGTTCCGTGGGTCATGTATCATATGGAGCAGCCGCTTGGAGATGCATCGGCGATCGCATTTGCCATTGCATGCAGGGAAGTTGCAGAGCATATTGATATCTGCTATTCGGGAGAAGGTGTAGATGAATTTTTCGGCGGCTATAACATGTATCATAATGCGGAAAAATACGGTGAGAATCTGGATACGTTCTATGTGGGAAACACGAATATCATGAAGGAAGATGAGAAGAAGCGTATTCTGAAGCATTACAATCCAGATATCCGTCCGGTTGATCTTGTAGCCGGGATCTATAAAGAGGCAGAAGGAATGGACCCGCTTACGAAGATGTCGGATGTAGATATCCAGATCTGGCTGGAAGGGGATATTTATCTGAATGTAGATAAGATGAGCCGGGCTGCGGGAGTGGAGATACGTATGCCATTTACCGATTGCAGGATCTTTGATATCGCATCAAGGATGCCGGCCCGTTATAAGGTAAATGATGGACAGAACAAAGTCGCATTCCGCACGGCGGCGGCAAAAGTTCTGCCGGAGGAGGTTGCATTCCGTAGAAAATTAGGATTCATTGTTCCGATACGCATATGGATGGCAGATGAAAGATACAATGCGGATATACGTGAAAAATTCCAGAGTGCGGGCGCAGAAAAATTCTTTCATCTTGAGGGGATACAGGCAATATTTGATGAATATGTGAATGGAAAATCAGATAACTGGCGGAAGGTGTGGACGATCTATACATTTCTTGTGTGGTATGAGGAGTATTTTGTGAAGCGGTAAAGTGTGTGAACGGTAACATGATATCAGAACTTGTGTCAGGGGAAGAGAAAGATTTATAATAAAAGAAAACATTAAAAAGGACTGATATTATGAATCTACCACCATATAAAAAAATCGACATGGAATCATGGCCAAGACGGGAACATTACCACTATTATACGGACATATTAAAAGTCAATTACAGCATGACGGCACGTCTGGATGTTACAAGATTAAGAGCAGAATGTGACAGGCTTGGCGTACATTTTTACGCCGCATTTATCTGGTGTGCATCGAATGTTGTGAACCGTCTGGAATTTATGAAAATGATGACAGATGCAGAAGGGCATCCGGGCGTGTGGGATGTGGTGCATCCGAACTACACCATTTTCCATAAAGACGATCATACATTTTCCGATTGCTGGAGTGAATATAATCCGGAGTTTGCGACGTTCTATGACAACATAGAAAAGGATATGGATGCAGCAAAGAAAGTAAGAGGTGTAAAGGCAAAAGCAGGACAGCCGGCGAACTTCTACTGTATCTCCTGTGTACCGTGGATGGATTATACGGGATATGCAACGTCCTCTGCATCCGACCGGGTAGTGCTGTTCCCAATCATAGCATTCGGAAAATATACGGAGCATGACGGACGGCTGACGTTACCATTGACGCTGTCTATCGCACATGCGGCGATGGATGGGTGGCATACTTCGGAGTTTTTCAGGGAGATGCAGGTGGAGCTTGATGGGGTAGAGCTTGGGTAGGAAATGTATTTACACAGGGATTTATCAGTACAGGATTCGAAAAAGCATTATTTACTAAGAGCTGTTATGAAATTTTGTGTTATCAATATCTTTAAATGAAAAGTGATTGAAATAAAATATTATTTGCATACTTATAATAAAAGGATATGAGTGTTAAGGATAAATTTTGCTATTCATATTACAAAAGATATAAAAATAATGTTTTTGGATTATGATTTGCAGAAAAAATGCAAATTAGATTGACAAAACATTAAAAAAGGGTAACATGAATATAGATAAACAGGAGAGGTGTCAAAGATGTTATTAGAATTTAAATGTTCAAATCATAAATCCATCAAAGAGAAAGTGAGTTTTTCTATGATTGCAGGAAGTGATAATACATCTGAAGAACTTTTGAAAGAATTCGGAAATTTTAGGGTTTTACGGTCTGCAATTATATATGGAGCAAACGGATCTGGAAAAAGTAATTTTATCAATGCTCTGGCATTTATGTGTGATTTGGTTAATAACAGTATTAATCATCAGCCTGGACAGGAGGTTTTTCAGGCGCGTCATAAATTGAGTACCATGGAGACTCCGAGTGAGTACAATATTCAGTTTGTAAGAAACGATATCAGATATGCCTATGGATTTTCGGTAAAGAAAAATGTAATCTCTGATGAATATCTGTACTATTTTCCAAAAGGAAGACAGGTGAAGATTTTTGAACGGAAGGAAATGGAATTAAAACCTGGAGACAGATATAAAAACGCATTTGATGTAAGTATCAGTATCTTAAAAAATAACAGATTATTCTTATCATGTGCAGCTAATTATAGCAATGTTAAAGAAGTAGAAGAAGCATTTTTGTTTTTTAACAAGGATATAGTTGTGTACAATCCGGAAATTAACAATTGGACAGAATATTCCATTGAGCTGATGCAGAAAAATGATATGATCAAAAAAGCATTTGTAGATATTTTACAGGCATTGGGAACAGGGATTAAAGATGTAAAAGTAAAACTTGAAAAAGTGAAATTAGCAGATTTGCCACAAGAGCTGCAGATACCAGATGCACTAAAGACACTGATAGGAAGTCAAGAAGGAAATAGAATAGAAGCAAAAGTAGTATATGATCAATTCGAGGTTGATTTGATGTCAGAGGAGTCGGCGGGAGTAAAACGTTTATTTCAGATGATTTGTTCAATCATTGACATTTTAAATCAGGGAAAGATACTTATATGTGATGAGCTGGAAAATAGCTTACATGAATCTGTGATTTTCCAGATTGTACAATTATTCCAGCATTATGGGAAGGATAAATTTGCACAATTAATATTTTCAACGCATGATACAAGCTTATTAGATTCTGATTTGTTCAGAAGAGATCAGGTATGGTTTACACAATTAAATGAAGAACGTGCAACGGATTTGTATTCTCTTGTTGAGATTAAAAATGTACGTAAAACTGAAAATTTGAAAAAAGGATATGTATCTGGAAAATATGGTGCTATACCGATGCTTAATAGAAAATTCTTTCAGGAATTGGAAGAGGGGATTGGGAAGTAAGGAAGGTGTTGGGTGGAAGAAAGAAATCTTGATCTGATGATAAGAAATGAGGATACGAGAGAAAAATTTCATACGGAAGTTGTAAGATTTGAATTGGATCAAATTATGCAGCATTTTACAGAGTCTATACAGGCTATCTATACACAATTTGAGGTGGCCGATGAATTGATTGCATATGGAAAGATTAAAGAAGGAGAAAATATATGGCGTGCACAGATTATATTTTTAACCAGTGCATTTGATTTTTATATGCATGAATTAACAAAATATGGATTATGTGAAATATATGATGAAAACTGGGAGAGAACAGAAAAATATTCGAATCTTCAAGTGGGGATGAAAACAATAGAGATAGCATTAAAATCTGGAGAGACATTGATTGGTTCCTTGAGTATATCAATGATTATTATAAAGCAATTACGATGGTTTCATATGAGTCTGTAAAAGATCAGTTGAATCTATTAGGAATTGACTTGAAAAATGTTGCTGATAGAGCATTTTACAACAGGGGAGAAAGAGAAAAGACAAGAGATAAATTAAGAAGACGATTGAATGAATTATTCAGTAGAAGAAATATTATTGCACATCAGTCGGATCGGGCGCACGCAGACGCACAGGTAAAGAATATTACAAAAGAGATTGTACAAGATTTTATGGATGATATTCAAAGAATTGTGAATTCGATAAATGAAGAAGTGATGAATAAGTAGTTTCACTTTGGATAAAATAAAAATATTGGAAATAGAAAACGGGCAGTAGTGTTCATTATATGGACACCACTGTTCGTTTAATAATATTCATTTTTCAACTTATTCGCATAATAATACACAAACTCCGTAATAGTAGGCACCCCTTTTTCAGAATTAATCTTTGCAGTATAGAATTTCAGAAGATCATCGATTGGTGCAGTGCGCCAGGTTTTGGCGATTGCGTTTTGCATAGCGCGCTGGATGCTGGATTCTGTCTTGCCGTGTGTCTAGGCAAGCTTTGTACATATATTCCGGGGCGGTGTGTGCATCACGAGGTATATGGCATCTGTCAGATACTGGTATCCTTTTACTTTCGGATTGATTCCGATCTGGTCTAATTCCAGGTGGATCCGGCGGATCATATGCCGGTCAGCTTCCAGAGAAGCTTTGGTAGATTTTGTAGATCCAGTAGTCCCGGTGGTTTTCGTGGAATCTGACGGAATCATCTGGGTGGACGCTGTGCCGGAAGCCATATAGTTATCAAGGATTACCTTTTTCAGCATTTGTAAAAATGAAAGTACTGTGTCCGCCGAGTAATCCGCCTGATGTTTATAAAAGATGTAGTCAGCACCGGCGTGTCTGGCAGCGTCGTAGGTAATCTGGCTTGAATTGTTGGTGGTAACGATGATGTAAGGTCTTTTGGACGGACAGTGATCCTTTAATGCATATAAGAATGCCAGACCGCTTCCGGCACCATTATGCAGTTCAAGATCCAGAATTACAGCATGTGGCAGCCGCTCATGGACAAGTGCCACGGCTTCCGTTGAATTATCGGTAGCACCGGTAAATGTAATATCGTCAAAAGTGTCTGCACAGGCAATCATTTCCTTTGAAGCCTGCTTATCGTCTTCTACGAGTAGAAGGGTAAGTTCGGTTTTGATTGTCATCACCTTCCTGTAATATTAAGCTCATTTGGTTGTTAAAGAATCTATTTATTTTAAAAACATCCGCAACATTTTACTCTTAAGCCGGTTATACTTCTGATACCGTACCGGCAGATCCATCCAGGTCTTTTTATCCACGATGCTGCGGTAATGGATGAATTCATCGAATCCGGCTTTGCCGTGATAGCCGCCCATTCCGCTTTCGCCTACGCCGCCGAATGGCATGGCGCTGGTTGCCAGGTGGATGATGGTATCGTTGATGCAGCCGCCTCCGAAGTGGCAGTGGTCCAATACTTTTTTCTGAGCGGCTTTGTCTTCGCTGAAGAAGTAAAGAGCCAGTGGATGTGGGTGTTCTTCCACCATCTGGATTGCTTCGTCCAGTGAATCATAGGTCAGGATTGGAAGGACAGGTCCGAAGATTTCCTCTCCCATAACGGCATCATCCCATGTGACATCTTTCATAACGGTTGGAGAGATGCGAAGTACCTTGGCATCAGACTGTCCGCCGATGATAACTTTATCGGTATCGATGAGTCCGTGTATACGCTGGAAATGTTTCCGGTTGATGATCTTTCCGTAATTAGGATTATCAAGCGGGTGCTTTCCGAACTGGCGCCGGATCTCTGACTGGATGGCGTCGATCAGCTGATCGCGGACGGATTTGTCACAGAGTACATAATCCGGTGCGACGCAGGTTTGTCCACAGTTTAGATATTTGCCAAAGACGATACGTCTTGCGGCAAGAGGGATCTTGGCTGTGGTATCTACGATGCAAGGACTTTTCCCGCCAAGCTCCAGTGTGACTGGTGTCAGATATTCGGCAGCGTGTCTTAATACTTCACGTCCTACGGTTTTACCGCCGGTGAAGAAGATCTTGTCAAAGCGCTGATTTAACAAGGCTTTGTTTTCCTCGCGTCCGCCGGTTACGATTGCGACATATTCATCGGAAAAGCATTCTTCAATGATTTCCTGCATGACACGTCCGGTGGCAGGGGCATAAGCGCTTGGCTTTACGATGGCGGTGTTGCCTGCTGCCAGTGCATCAATCAGAGGCTCCAGTGTCAGTAAGACCGGATAATTCCACGGACTCATGATCAATACCGTTCCGTAAGGGGAAGGCGAGCGGAAGCTCCTGGCGGCGAACTGGGCAAGCGGTGTTGGAACACGCTGCTCTTTGGTGAGCTTTCGGATATGCTTTAACATCCAGCTAAGCTCGGAGAGTGTAAGACCGACCTCACACATGTAGCTTTCGGTCTCGCTTTTTCCAAGGTCTGCTTTTAACGCCAGATTAAGGTCTGGTTCGTGACGGATGATAGAGTCTTTTAATTTATGAAGTTGTTCGATTCGAAAATCAGCAGGCATGGTCTGTCCTGTCTGGAAAAATCTATGCTGCTTTTCCAGGATGTTCTGAATTTCCTGTTCTGTCATGTTCGATTACCTCCTGTACAAGATGATACATCTGTTCCAGTTTGTCAGGTCCCCAGAGAGCCGGCACCGGATAGAGCGGGTTGGCTTCCTGATCTGCATAACGTGCAAGCTTTGGAATATCTTCATCACGGATTCCGGAAAGGGTCTCCGGGATATTCATGGATCTGTTCATGCTGCAGATATGCTGGATGAAGCTTTCGGCAGCAGCTGCATCGGATGAAGAATCCGAGATGCCGGTGATTCTTGCAAGCTGTGCCAGTTTTTTATGAGCAGCAGTTCCGTAAGCTTCTAATACGATTGGAAGCAGTACGGAATTCGCAAGTCCGTGCGGGATACCATAGCATCCACCGAGACTGTGAGCGACTGCGTGGATGTATCCTACATAGCTTTTGGTAAATGCGGTTCCGGCCAGATAAGATGCTCTTAGCATATTTTTTCTTGCAGTTTTATCATTTCCATTTTTATAAGCATTCTGTAGATTGTCAAATATAAGCTGGATCGCTTCGATGGATGCGGCGCGGGTCTGCTTTGTAGTCGAGCGGCCGATATAGGCTTCGATGGCGTGCGTCAGTGCATCCATACCTGTGGTTGCAGTCAGCTGTGGCGGAAGTCCGTAGGTGACGGATGGCTCCAGCACTGCATAGTCTGGAATCAGATTAAAATCATTGATTGCGTATTTGTGATGCGTGTCAGCATCGGTGATGACAGCTGCGAGTGTTGTCTCGCTTCCGGTTCCGGCGGTTGTTGGCACTGCGATCAGCAGTGGAAGCTTGTGCCAGATCTTTAGGATACCTTCCATCTTAGCCAGGGATTTCTTGGGTCTGGCGAGTCTTGCGCCGACTGCCTTGGCACAGTCCATAGAAGAACCGCCGCCAAATGCGAGAAGGGCCTGGCATCCGTTTTCGAGATAAAGATCTTTTGCTTCTTCCACATTAGCGGAAGTTGGATTGGCAACTGTATCTTTATATATTGTACAGGATATTTCAGATTTTAAAAGTTCTTTTTGCAAAGGTTTGGTAAGTCCAAGCTTGTATACGCCCGGATCGGTAACCAGCATAATGTGTGAGATGTGGTGTTGCTTTAATACGGCCGGGACATTTTTGAATCCATCGATCAGTTCCGGTTCGCGGTATGGCAGAACCGGGAGTGCGATGCGAAAACAGGTTTGAAAAATGCGGCAGTATATTTTCTTGAATAGATTCATAAGTGACCTCCATAATGTAATGTTTAGATATATGATAAGAATGCAGGAAAAACCGTGATAATTGGCGGTGAATCCCCGCAAATCCTGTGTTAGAATAAAACTGGGTGTAACACCCATGTCAAGATGACTGAAAGTAAGAACAGACGAAAAATACCAATAAAATACGACACACTCTAGAAATATGAAGCATTTTGCAGATAATAGAGTAACAGCCAGAAAGTAATGAAAAGGAGATAAGACTTATGCGGGAAAAAGACGAATATTGTATCACAGCCGGTGAATTTGCGAAGATCTGTCAGACGACCAGGGATACACTCCGGTATTATGAACGTCAGGGGATCCTGGTGCCGAAGAAGAATCCGGTGAATGGGTATCATTATTACAGCTATACACAGATCAGTTCCTACTATTTTATAAGGACATTCCGAGGTCTGGATTGTTCGGTTGGAGATATCAGGGAATATCTGCTCGGTGGGGAAGAGATAAGATTCGATGAATTTGTAGAGCAGCAGTATGAGAAGCTTCTATATATGAGAAAAGAACTGGATCAGAAGATCGGAACGATTGCAGGTACAAGAAAGATACTGGATCAGATCCGTATCGCAGATGTAGGAACTCCGGTCATCCGTAAAATAGAGGAACCATTATCGCTGGTGTGCACGACAGTAGAATCGGCACCGGCATTGTCTTTTGATGAGATTGAGACGGATATCAGAGAACATTTAAAACTGTGTAAATGTTCCGGGATCCAGGCATTTCCGATGGGAGCGGCAATGAATAAGGATGCATTTATGGATGGAGATTATACTTATAAAAATGTATTCAGTATTACGGAATCAGAACATATGAAAATGACTGGTGATGGCATGGTAGATATGGAAGAGCAGGATCAATGGTTGGACAGACAACAGATGCATATATGTAATATGAAGTCCGGGGATTATCTGGTCGCAGTCTGCAGGGAAAGTGACGGGGATATAAAAGCGGTATATGAGGCGATAAAATCAGTATTAAAAAGAGAGCAAAGAGAACTGATCTCAGATGTATATAGCCTGAGTATTGTAAATGTAATTGATCCGCATGAAGAGAAAAAATATCTGAAATATTTGTTTGCGGCGGTATCAGGAAAAGAAAAAAGGACACGAGGCTAATCCTCGTGTCCCTGCAAGATTAATTTCATCTTATCCTTCTCCATCTGCATCCAGTAGTCTTTGCGGTCTTCGAATTCCTGGGTGATCCATTCGAGAGATTCGCTCAGACCGTCTTCTGTAAATGGAAAGTCTTTTAATGTCTTTTTCTCTTCGGAAGTCTTCTCAAAGCACCATGGCTCCGGGTAGACCCAGGTATGTATGACATCATCTTCAGCGCGCATGAAGAACCGCATTCCGTGATGAGAACCGGAGAAAGGTTCTTTTTTTAATACTTTTATAGAAAGTCCGATAATTTTGATCATATGTTTTGTCCTCCTGATAATTAAGATTTCATGTTTGTGATATTCAGAGCATGAAATGCGAAGCAATCCGTGTATCATAGTATTATTATAGAATCTATCATATCATGATTTTCGGTTCTGTAGGACAAAATATGACTCATAATCCAAATACCATAATCTCAATGTAACTGAAGAAAGATGCTTATTCATGCGCTTCTTCCGTTAATTTCTTATAATACAGAATCAGATCCGCGGCCTGTTCATAAGAAAGATGAGTGGTATCAATGGAGAGATTATAATATTTTGACTGTCCCCATTCTTCTCCTGTGAATTCCCGACGGAAGGAGCTGCGTTTTTCATCAATTTCTTCGATCTTGTGTCTTGCTTTTAAGCGGCTGTTGATGTGATCCCTTGCCATGACACTTGCGATACGGGTCTCCATGTCAGCGTGGACGAAGACGCTGAATGCATTTTCCTGGCCACGTGTCAGATAACCGGCGCAGCGTCCCATAATGATACATGGTTTTTCGGCTGCAATCTCTTCCACCAGTTCGAATGGAAATGGCTGTTTTTTCTTAGGTCTTGAGTAATTAAGGGCGATGGAATAGAGGAGACTGTTCATCGGCTCTTCGTCAAGATATTCCTGTATCTCGCCTTCGAGTCCACGTTCTTTTGCAATTGCAACAAAGCGGTCTTTATCGTAGAATTCATATCCGGTACGTTTTGCGAGGATCTGACCGATGGCATGACCGCCGCTTCCGTATTCACGTCCGATACAGATAATTGTTTTTTCCATAATCTTATGCCTCCCATTATTGATATAGTCTGGTTACGGTTCACTGGTAGGAATTTTCTGAACTGAAAATTCCGTATGATACCGAACAAAGTCTGAAAACTTTATATTGTTATGGCGCCGGATTGGTTATAGCGGCGCCGGAATATTTTAATATAACTGATAGAAGATTGTAGCACCGACAACTGTAATAAGGCCGGATACAGCGATGGACAAACTACTCATTGCACCTTCGATCTCACCCATTTCCATGGCTTTTGCAGTTCCCATGGCATGGGAAGCTGTACCGATGGCGAGACCTTTGGCAATTGGATGTTTGACGCCGCAGAGCTTACAGATCACATCAGCGAACATATTTCCGATGATACCGGTAATAACGATGGCTGCAACTGTGATCGTCACGATACCGCCAAGTTCTTCGGAGATACCCATTCCGATGGCTGTTGTGATGGATTTTGGAAGCAGTGTTGCGTAGATCTTCTTATCCAGATGGAACAACATGCTGAATACCCACACACCGGCAAGACTTGTGAATACTCCGGAGATAATACCGGCGAGGATTGCTTTCATATTTTTCTTAAGCAGATCCATCTGCTGATACAGCGGAATTGCAAGGCAGACGGTGGATGGTGTCAGCAGGTAGCTTAAGACCTGTGAGCCGTCTTCATATACTTCATATTGAATATTGGTGACTTTTAAAATAATAATAACAAATATAATAGAGATCAGCAGTGGATTGCACAGTGCAAGCTTCGTCTTCTGTCTTAGAAGGATGCCAAGCTCATATCCGATCAGGCTGATCGCCAAGCAGAAAAATGTGGAATCCTGTAATAATTTACTCATGTTTCTTGTCCTCTTTCTTTAGTATGAATTGTGTGATGCGTCCACTGACGCCCATTACGAGAATGGTTGTAACGACAATGATAATACTTACCGGAACAAGAACCGGTTTTAGTGCACCCCAGGAGACCATAAGGCCGACTCCGGCAGGAATGAACAGCATAGGCATGATCTCGATGAGAAACCCACCAGCTTCATTGACTGCTTTTAATGGAAGTATTCCAGTCTGCAGACCGATCAACATAAGGATGAGACCGTAAATGCTGGCCGGAACCGGGAGTGGCAGTAATGCATGCAGCATTTCACCGGCGAATGAGATCGCCAGGATAATCATAAATTGTTTTACGAATTTCATAATTTCCTCCCAATAATTTCTATGTACGTTCAGCGTCTTCCGGTACTTGTCTTTGTACCTGATTTTGTGGACGTACACTTTACTTTGGTAAATATGTCCTACCAATTATACCACTTCTGAAAAAATATGCACGGAGAATATTGCTAAAAATTGTACAAAAAAAGATACGAAAATTCCTGTTTATTTTATATAAGTAGGAACTGGGCGAATGGAAGCTGGTTAAGAGTGTTTTTCAGACACGCTTTGGAGCACTTTCAGATATATTCTGGAAATATGAGACAATATTAAGAAATTCTTCATTATTTATAAGAAGAAGTCTTTAGAGTTTTATAGTATGCTAGATTCATATTAGGAACATTTTTAATTATGAAAGGAATCAGAACGCTATTAGTAGCACGGATGGCTGATGATCAAAAAGAGGAGGGGAACATGAAAGAAGTCATTGTGGTAAAAGACTTATACAAATTATACCGTGTCGGTGATGAATTCGTACGTGCATTAAACGGAGTGGATTTTTCTATATATGAAGGAGAGTTCTGTGCGATTGTCGGGACATCCGGTTCTGGAAAATCCACCCTTTTAAATATGCTGGCAGGACTTGAAAAACCGACCAAAGGCGAGATCAGTATCGCCGGACAGCATATCGAGAAGCTAAGTGAAGAACAGCTCGTTACATTCAGGCGGGATCACGTAGGATTCATCTTCCAGTCGTTTCATCTGATGGGGACATTAAATGCAGTGGAAAATGTAGCACTGCCGCTCAGCTTCCGGGGTGTGCCAAGAGATATCAGAATGAAAAAAGCAGATAAGATGCTGGATCTGGTGAAGCTTGGAAAGCATAAGAAACATATGCCAAACCAGATGTCAGGAGGGCAGCAGCAAAGAGTGGGCGTTGCCAGGGCACTGGTGGTGGATCCGGATATTATATTTGCCGATGAACCGACCGGAAATCTGGATTCCCGTACATCAGAGGAAGTCATGGAACTGATGCAAAGAGTGGTAAGAGAGCAGAAAAAGACACTGGTTATGGTAACACATGACGATCATCTTGCAACTTATGCAGACCGGGTGTTTCATATCAGAGACGGGAAGATACTGAAGATAGAGGATAACAGGAAGAAGTCAGAGATGTAAAAGAGGAGGAAGAACAAAATGGGAAAAATAACAACGCACGGCAGATGCAAAAAGCTTATGACGATTATGCTGACAGTGATCACGCTGGCAGTCATGCTTTGCCCAAAGCAGATTGAGGCTGCGGTAAATGGAATCACGATCGTATCAAAGGACAATAAAGTACCTACATATGAAGCAGGAAAAGGAAAGACATGGACATTTGTCGTATCGAATAATTCCGGAAAGACCGTGAACAATGTAACCGTGACACCAGATCTTGGAGACAATAACGATGTCTGGCCGTTCAAGACAGAGATGCAGAGCTATCAGAAGAATATCGGAAGCATTGAAAACGGACAGGAAAAAGAAGTATCATTTGACTTCGTGCAAAGAGAAGATGTACCAACTACCCGCTACACATTGAAGTTCAAGGTGGCGGCAGATGGACAGGAAGAAGCCGAAAGACAGTTTTATGTCAATACGACTGCGAAACCAGAAGAAAAAAATGACCAAAATACAGCTAATACAGACAATACCGGAAAAGATAGCATGGAAAAAGGAGAGAGTAATAACGGTAATGCAGGAGCTGGTGATGGCAATGATGCAGGATCAGCTGGAGCATACAGCGCTGCAGCACAGAGTGCAGATGCAGGCGGATACAGTAACGGAGATGCAGTTTACAGTGGAGGAGGATCTGCCGGAAGTACGCAGTCTGGTAACAATTCCGTTCCACGTGTAATCGTAACCGGATTCTCCACAGATCCGGGAGAAGTCCATGCGGGCAGTAATTTTAAATTGATCATCCACCTGAAAAATACAGCAAAAAGCAAGGTGAATAATCTGTTGTTCGATCTGTCAGCTCCGACGGAAGGCAATGATGAGCAGACGAGTGCACCGGCTTTCCTCCCGGTATCGGGTTCCAATTCCATTTATCTGGAGAGTATCGCAGCAAATGGAACGGCAGATATCAGTATTGATCTGAATGCCAAGGCAGATCTTTTACAGAAGCCATATAGCATGGATCTTTCTATGAAATATGAGGATGTCAATGCAACAGCAGTAGAAGGTTCTTCGAGTATCTCGATTCCGGTTAAGCAGGATGCGAGATTTGAATTCAGTGATTTTGAGATCAGCCCGGACAGTATTGCGGTAGGAGAAGAGACCAATGTAACTTGTAATCTCTATAATCTTGGAAAGATCAAGCTTTATAATGTGAAGGCAACATTTGAAGGAAAGAATATTAAAAGAACAGAAGTATTTATCGGAAATGTAGAATCCGGTGGAACAGGGTCTATTGATGCCATGCTGGAAGGAAGGAAGATATCAAACGGACCTTCGAAAGTAACGATGACACTCAGCTATGAAGACGAGTCAGGAAATGTAGTAACGACAACCAAAGATCTGAAACTTGAAGTAACGGAAAAAGTGGATGACAGTACGATGATGCCGGATATGCCAGAAGAGACACAAAAGAGCTTTCCGGTAGTGCCTGGTGTGATTGTAATTATAATCGCAGCAATCGTGGCAATGGTAGTTGTCCTGAAAAAACGGAAAAAGAAAAAACTGGCGGAAAATGAAGAGGAGGAATTACTGGATGAACTGGAACGATCTTCTGAGGATGAGCATAAATAGTCTGCGTAGAAGAAAACTTCGTACATTTCTGACGGTCCTTGGAGTACTGATCGGTACAGCATCTATTGTAGTTATGATTTCGCTGGGGCTTGGTATGCAGCAGTCAATGTACAAAGAGGTAGAGCGGTCCGGAGGACTGACAAGCATTAAAGTCCGGACGTCGGAAAGCGATGGAATCTATGATGATACCAGTAAGAATACGCAGGATTCAAAGGTAAAAAGGATAGATGATAAACTGATATCAGAGATACAGAAGATGGATCATGTGAAAATGGTATCGCCAACATATGAGATATCAGCAATCCTGTTAAAAGGTAGCTATATTGCAAATATCCAGTTAAAAGCGATGAACCAGGAAGGCCTGATGGCTCAGAATCTGGAGCTTGGATCCGGGACACTTCCGAAGAGCGGATCCGGACAGTTAAGTCTGATATTTGGCAATGGTGTGCTTACAGATTTTAATGAGAAGGGATCCGGAAGAGGATATTATGATACGGGGAAGGTACCAGATATTGATCTTACAAAGGATTCTATGTTCCTGATTACAGATACAGAGCATTATAACAGTGACCAGGGAAATGCTGTGTTTGGAGGAACCGGGGATAATAGCAGTGGCAGTAAGGATGCATCGGATACGAAGCAGGCCAAACCAATACAGAAGTATGTAGTAAGAGCCAGTGGAGTGATCAAAGGCGGCCTGGAGGACTATAATGAGAATTATGATACAGTCTTCTGTGATCTGGATACGCTAAAAATGCTCCTGAAAAAGGAATATGCAGGAAAAGTAATTCCGGGACAGCCGAAGACGAAAGCAGGAAAACCGGTCAAAGGTTTCTATTATACGTCTTTACAGGTGAAAGCAGATGATATGGATCATGTCAATGGAATTGCAGATACGATACGGAATATGGGCTATGAAGTAGAGACAAATGCAGAGTATCTGAAAAGCATGCAAAGCCAGTTTGCAGTCGTACAGGCAGTACTTGGCGGAATCGGTGCGGTGTCACTTCTGGTAGCAGCAATTGGAATTGCCAATACGATGATGATGTCAATCTATGAAAGAACCAAAGAGATCGGTGTTATGAAGGTCCTTGGCTGCAGCCTTAGAAATATACAGCAGATGTTCCTGCTAGAGGCAGCCTTCATTGGACTGCTGGGCGGAATCGCCGGTAATATTTTAAGCTTTTTGATGTCGACAGCGATTAATTTTATAGCAAAAAGCAGTGGAAGCATCAGTCTTGGTGAGGGTGGAAGTATCTCTTACATTCCATGGTGGCTGGTACTGATGTCACTTGGATTTGCGATGTTAGTCGGTGTTTTAGCAGGATATTTCCCGGCAAAACGTGCGATGAGATTAAGCCCGCTTGCGGCAATTAGAAATGAATAAAGGAAAGTAGAAAATGCGTCATATACAATCTGGAAAAGTGATTTGCAATCAATCATGCCAGACATATATGACGCATTTTGGATACAAAAGTATGCAAAATATTACTCTTCTATAATATGAATCTCAAGATAATCAAAATCAATCGAGTCTACAAAATTATCCTGATAAAATCTGGTCTTATCGTGTCGTTTGAATTCATCAATATTATGATCCAGCCAGATTGGCTTGCTCAGGTCGAATTCATAACAGATCGAATCCAGTGCGTTGAATATTTTATGTGTTCTGGTGTCATCCGTCTCGTCGCAGATAACGGTATCACGCAGCATATGATTGTCTTTAAATTCTTTTCCCCATAAACGGAACATAAGTAATCCTCCTGTTTGTTAGAATGTATAGAATGATGTGAGTGTCAAAAATATAATATTACATATGAAACATCTAAAACCTATTCTAGCATAAGATGGACAAAGTATACAGGAAAAATCCATATCCACAATTGCAGTATATAGAATTTCCGGTTTGGTAAGTATTGTCAGGAAAAAAACAATTCTTGCTATTCTCGTATGTGTATGGTAAACTCGTGACAAGTGACAAGACACATGTAAAAAAGTATGTAATATCTGTAGAGAGAAAGAAAGACATTTTCATAAAAAAGACAAAGTATAAGTATGAAATGTATGGGCGGGTTCCTGGATGAAGGATGCAGGATGAGACAGATATAACATACAGGAATACAGGAGAGAGGAAAAGATGGAAAAAGTAAAAAAAGTATTAGACCGGATATTTATCGAAGGTTTAAGTGCAATGGCGCATGGGTTATTTGCGACGCTGATCATCGGTACGATCATTCAGCAGATTGGAACTTTTATTGGCGGGGATATCGGTAATATGATCTTTATCGCCGGAAAGCTTGCAGCTTCACTGACAGGAGCTGGAATTGGTGTGGCAGTGGCGTATAAATTCAAGGAGTCACCGTTAGTCGTGGTATCAGCAGCGACAGCCGGAATGGCGGGTGCATTTGCAAGCAGTATTTTGGCGGGAAAAGTATTCGTAGACGGGGCAATGGTATTTGCAGGGCCGGGAGAACCGCTGGGCGCATTTATTGCAGCTTATGTGGGAATCGTCTTTGGCCATATGGTATCCGGTAAGACAAAGGTAGATATTCTTGTGACACCGGTTGTGACGATCGGAAGTGGATGTATCGTAGGATTCCTGATCGGACCACCGATCTCAGGGTTCATGAGCTGGCTTGGTTCGCTGATCAACTGGGGAACCGAACAGCAGCCATTCCTTATGGGAATTATCGTATCGGTACTTATGGGGATGATCCTGACACTGCCGATCAGTTCTGCGGCACTTGGCGTTATCCTGAATCTGTCAGGACTGGCAGCAGGTGCGGCAACGGTTGGATGTTGTTGCAATATGGTAGGATTTGCAGTTGCAAGCTACCGTGAGAATAAGGTAGGAGGACTTCTGGCACAGGGAATCGGAACGTCTATGCTCCAGGTTCCAAATATCGTGAAGAAGCCGGTCATCTGGCTTCCGGCAATTCTTTCCAGTGCAATCCTCGGACCGGTTGGAACGATGGTATTCCATATGACGAATAATGCGACCGGATCAGGTATGGGAACAGCAGGATTAGTCGGACAGATCATGACATGGCAGACGATGATCCAGACGGAATCTGCAACAGTAGTTCTGATCAAGATTCTCCTGATCCAGATTGTGCTTCCGGCAATCGTAACGCTTGGTATCTCAGAATTTATGAGAAGCAGAGAGTGGATCAAAGCCGGAGATATGAAGTTGGAATTTTAATAGTAAACCAGCAGAATTCAAAATACGGGTTCTGCTGGTTTATTGTTGTATTATATGAAATTTCCGGTTTAGAAAATCCCTGGTTACTGTTTGCAGGGCGTGTGAACAGTAACAATTCCTGCCTGTGAACAGCAACGTTGGTTTACATTTCTATTAGAAAAGCTTATAATATCCTGTAGATGTAGGAAGAGCCGGGATTATAGAAGGAATGAGGAAGCACATCAGATATAAAAGTCTGTAAGCGGGTAGAAAATCCGGGGCCAGACATACAGGAGGAACGAAGATGAGGACGAGGAAGGGCACAGGACGAATTCATATGTATTACGGAGACGGAAAAGGGAAGACGACTGCCGCAGTCGGACAGGCCATCAGAGCCGCCGGATATGGACTGAAGGTACTCTTTTTCCAGTTCTTAAAAGATAATACATCGAACGAAAGAAAAGTACTTGAAGCAGTGCCGGGAATCGTTTGTCTGCCGGGAAGAGATAAGGTAAAGTTTGTCAGCCGTATGAATGGGGATGAGAAAGCAGAACTCAGACATTATAATAATAAAGCACTGGATGAGATCATGAAGTTCTGTACGAATTTTGACATGCTGGTACTAGATGAAGCACTCTGCGCCGTGCATCTGAATGTGCTGAGTGAAGAAAAGGTAAGAGAATTCCTGCTGCATAAGCCGGGAGATCTGGAAGTGGTCATGACCGGACATGAAGTATCACAGGATATGCTGGATCTGGCAGATTATGCGACGATGATGATGAAGATTAAGCACCCGTATGATAAAAAAGTACCGGCACGTGCAGGGATTGAATTCTAGAACGTGTCTGGAAAATCATTCCGTGTATCATAGGGGCAAAATACTTTTTGGTCTAAACATCAGGATGTGAAAAAAATAGAAAAATTTATACAAATAAATGTTATATATTTCTTAAATCTATGTGAAAAATATGACATAGAAAAGCCGGGTATGGTATAATAATCATAGTGCTGGTTTAACTCTTCGGTAAGAGAGGAGAGATAACAATATATGGAGAATGCAATAAAGAACTATGAAGATGTAGACAGTTGGAAGACAATCATGTTCCTGTATAATTCAGCATTAAAAGAAGTGGGGACAAAGCTGGAGATACTGAATGATGAATTCCAACATGTACATAAATACAACCCGATCGAACACATCAAGACAAGAATTAAGACACCGGAAAGTATCGTAAAGAAGCTTCGCAGATACGGTTATGAGATATCGATTGAGAATATGGTGAAGTATATCAATGATATCGCAGGTGTCAGACTGATCTGTTCATTTACATCAGATATTTACCGTTTGGCAGAGATGATCGGTAATCAGAGCGATCTGAAAGTATTATCAATCAAAGATTATATTAAGAATCCAAAAGAAAGCGGATACAAGAGCTATCATATGCTTGTGTCCGTACCAATCTTTCTTTCGGACAGTGTAGTGGATACAAAAGTTGAGATACAGATCCGGACAATTGCCATGGATTTCTGGGCGAGTCTGGAGCATAAGATTTATTATAAGTTTGAAGGAGATGCACCTGAGTATATCAGCCGGGATCTCAGAGAATGTGCAGAGATGGTATCGACTCTGGATGAGAAGATGCTGTCGTTAAATGAAGCGATCCAGGAATGCCTGGAGAAGCAGGAAGAGTTAAATATAAGTACAAAGACAAAAGAAAATAACCGGCAGGATCAGAGAATCCTGCAAGGACTTGACTGATTTTGAAAATATGAGAAGCTGTTAAAAGCAGCTTCTCAATATTTTGTGCAATAAGTTGTCGTATATTTTGAAGAAATTTATCAGAGGTCAGACATATTCGTGTGTATAGGAGGTATTGGAAAAAATATAGATAAAACCTATATATGATGACAAATATAAAGAATCTCGATTTGAAACCATAGATAAATATTTATATAATAAATAGAGAAAAGTAATAAAATATGGTATATAGAAGGAGCCGGAATATGTTTGTCGATACGCACATGCATGAAATGACTTGTTCGAAAGACAGTTTTCTGAAATTAGAAGAGATGGTAGAGAGTGCAAAGGAAAAAGGACTTGGTGCAATCTGTATTACAGACCATGACGATATGGGGCTGAAAGAATACGCAGCAGCGTATTCAAAGAAGACGGGATTCCCGATTTTTGTCGGAATCGAATTTTATTCCCTGCAGGGGGATATCATAGCATTTGGAATAGAAGAATATCCAAAGGAAAGAATACCGGCCCAGGATTTTATAGATCTGGTGAAAGCCCAGGGGGGATTCTGTTTTGCGGCACATCCATTCCGCAATAACAAGCGCGGGCTGGAAGAGAATCTCCGGACGGTAAAGGGTCTTGATGGCCTGGAAGTGCTGAATGGAAGTACATCTATGGAAGCGTGCCAGAAGGCGGCAAGATATGCGATGGAACTTGGACTTTGTACAATGGGCTCTAGTGACTGTCACGTACCGGAAAAAGTCGGTGTCTGTGCGACGTGGTTTCCGGATGACATAGAGACAATGGAAGAGTTCATGCAGGCTCTGAAAAAAGGTGGGATGAAGCCGGCGTATTATGCTGACGGAAAATACCATATACTTGAGGTACAAGAGTACGTGAAAGGAACTCCGGCAATAGGGTTTGGAGTTGTGTAACTGCAGGCAACGATACATTGCTGTGTGAGTAGTATTTTCACATACTTTTATATAATTATCTAAAATATATATTTACCTTTTCCATAATCGGTGATAGAATATTTCTATATGTGCTGACTGTGAAAAAGGTGATAGAAAGGTGGAATCATCATGATTACAGTTAACGCTATGGGTGATAATTGTCCGATCCCGGTTATTAAAACCAAAAAGGCAATGGCAGCACTGACTGGACCAGAGACGATTGAAGTTCTGGTTGATAATGAGATTGCAGTGCAGAATGTAACAAAGATGGCATCTAGCTCAGGAGGAAAAGTAACTTCTGAAAAATTGGGGGATGCCGAGTATAAAGTTACAATTGAAATGGAAGGCGCACCGGCAGCAGAAGAAGCAGAAGTAACTTGTGCACCGGATGCAAGAGACAATACAGTCGTTGTAATTTCTTCTGACCGTATGGGATCTGGAAATGATGAATTGGGTAAAGTACTGATTAAAGGATTTATCTTTGCAGTAACACAGCTTGATACATTGCCAAAGACTATGCTCTTCTATAATGGCGGGGCAACTTTGACAACAGAAGGTTCTGATTCCCTGGAAGATCTGAAATCTCTGGAAGCCCAGGGAGTTGAGATCATGACATGTGGAACCTGTCTGGATTACTATGGTCTGAAAGAAAAACTGGCAGTTGGTACAGTTACAAATATGTACAGCATTGTTGAGACAATGGCAAAAGCAGGAAGAATTATCAGACCATCATAAATTTACACATAACTGGATACAAAGCCGGATTCCTGAAATATACAATGGGGTTCCGGCTTTCTTATACCGTTTGTGAAAATGTCTGGAAATTCGGTCAGAGAGAAAGCGCATTGGATTGATTTTTGAAAATGGTATGAGAAAACAGGAGGAGTAGGAGAAAGAATGAAATCAGATGTAAAGTTAACAAGTTTAAGCAAAACAGCAGGGTGAGCGGCTAAGATTGGTCCAGAGACCCTTGCTCAGGTTCTGAGTAAGCTGCCAAAATTTGAGGATGACAATTTAATAGTAGGAATCGAGACTTCCGATGATGCTGCCATCTACAAAGTGACAGATGATATTGCGATGATTCAGACGGTTGATTTCTTCACTCCGATTGTAGATGATCCATATATGTTTGGCCAGATCGCTGCAGCCAATTCGCTGAGTGATGTATGGGCAATGGGAGGAGAACCTGCGGTGGCACTCAATATCGTAGGTTTCCCGAACTGTCTGGATCCGGCAATCCTTGGAGATATCCTTGCCGGAGGAGCAGACAAAGTAAAAGAAGCAGGTGCAGTATTAGTTGGAGGTCATTCGGTGCAGGATGATGAGCCAAAATACGGCCTCTGCGTATCGGGATTCGTTCATCCGGATAAGATATTTAAAAACTACGGATGCAGACCTGGTGATATATTGATTCTTACAAAACAGATCGGAAGTGGTATCGTGAATACGGCGATCAAGGCAGAGATGGCATCACCATCTGCAATTCGCGAGGCACAGACGGTTATGGCGTCCTTGAATAAGATAGGTAAGCAGGTTGTTGAAAAGTATGACGTATCTGCATGTACGGATATCACAGGATTCGGACTGCTTGGACACTGCGTTGAGATGGCAGAAGCCAGTGACGTGACATTTGAACTCAGTGTAACGGACATTGCATATCTTCAGGATGCATTTGACTATGCGAAGATGGGACTGGTTCCGGCAGGCGCATATAAGAACAAGCGATATTCGATTAACAGAGTGGAAGTAGGGTCAGTCAATGAGACCTATCTGGATCTACTGTACGATCCACAGACTTCCGGAGGACTTCTTATCAGCGTATCTCCAAAAGAGTATGACAGCATGATGAGAGACTTTAAGGCGGCAGGACTTGATACAACCGTTTCGGTAATCGGAACAGTTGCGCCAAAGAGTGATAAACTGATCCGGTTATTCTAAGAAAAAAGAATATTTACTGTATGAACAGTAATGAAGAATGACAGGATGGAGAATAAGATGAATAAGAATTTGTTATACAGGAGTATACCAAAGGTGGATGTACTTCTGACTGATGAAGGAATCAAAGTATTGATCGGGAGATATAGCCGTGAAAGCGTGATGGAAGCCATTCATATAGAGATGGAAAAGCTGCGTGCTTTCATTGGCAGATGCGAAGATGAAGAGAGTGCAAAGCAGCAGATTGCTTTGTTAAATGAGAATATTGCCAGAAATGTTTCTGCAATGCATACACCAAACATGAAAAAGGTGATTAATGGAACAGGAACTATTCTGCATACGAATCTTGGACGTGCGCCGATCAGCTACGAGCATATGATGAAGGCGGCTGAGATTGTCAGTGGATATTCCAATCTGGAGTATAATCTGGAGGCGGGAAGAAGAGGAGAGCGTTATTCTCATTTCGAAAAATTATTATGCAAGCTTACTGGTGCGGAAGCTGCCATGGCAGTTAATAATAATGCATCGTCTGTGCTTCTGATTTTAAGTTCACTTGCAAAAGGCGGGGAATGTATCGTATCCCGTGGCGAGCTGATCGAGATTGGTGGGAAGTTCAGAATTCCAGACGTTATGGAGCAAAGCGGTGCGAGCCTTGTAGAAGTCGGAACGACGAATAAGACACATTATGAAGATTATGAAGACGCAATCACAGAAGATACCAAAGCCCTTTTAAAAGTACACACAAGTAATTACCGGATTGTTGGGTTTACAGAGAGTGTAGGGATTGAAGAACTGGTTCCGATTGCGAAAAAGCATGATATTCCGGTGGTCGAAGATCTGGGAAGCGGTGTTCTGATTGATCTTGCAAAATATGGCCTGACACATGAACCGACCGTACAGGAATCAATCGCACATGGGGCAGACGTGGTATGCTTCAGTGGGGACAAACTTCTTGGAGGACCGCAGGCGGGCATCATCATCGGTAAGAAAAAATATATCGACATGATGAAAAAGAACCAGCTGACAAGAGCGCTGCGTATTGATAAGTTTACAGCGGCAGCACTTGAGATGGTATTAATGGAATACCTTTCTGAAGAGACCGCTGTTCAGAACATTCCGGTTCTGCGTATGATCGCAAGACCGTTAGAAGAGATTGAAAAAGAGGCCAGAAGTTTTGCAAGAATCCTGCGTAATACAGGAATGAATGCAGGCGTTCAGGTAGTACCTTGCGAATCACAGATTGGTGGAGGATCACTTCCGTTAGAAAGAATGGAAAGCCGTGCGGTATCCATTCAGCCGGAAAGTATGAGTGTGCCGGAGATGGAAGAAAAGATGAGACATCTGGAAGTGCCAGTCATTCCAAGAACGATCAATGACAGCATCTGTCTGGATATCAGAACCATAGAGCGTAAGGACTATAAGATGATTGCTTTGGAATTATCGGAATTATTAGGAAAAAAAGAAGAACGGTAGGTGCGAAGGGCTATGAAGAATATTATTATCGGAACAGCCGGACACATTGATCATGGTAAGACAACCCTGATCAAAGCACTGACCGGCAGAAATACAGACCGCTGGGAAGAAGAACAGCGAAGAGGAATCACGATTGATCTGGGATTCACATATTTTGATCTGCCAGGTGGAGACCGGGCGGGCATCATCGATGTACCGGGCCATGAAAAATTTATCAACAACATGGTGGCCGGTGTAGTCGGTATGGATCTGGTACTCCTTGTAATTGCAGCAGATGAAGGAATCATGCCGCAGACCAGGGAACACATGGATATCCTGAACCTTCTTGGAATTGAGAAGAGTATCATCGTGTTGAATAAATGCGATCTCGTAGATGAAGAATGGCTTGAAATGATGGAAGAAGATATAAGAGAAGAACTTTCAGGCACATTTCTTGAGAAGGCACCTCTTGTAAAAGTGTCTGCAGCGACAGGCGCTGGTCTTGAAGAGCTGATAAAAGAGATCGAACATCAGACCAGGGATGAAGTGGTACAAAAAGATATCCATACGATTCCACGACTTCCGATAGACAGAGTATTTACCCTGTCTGGATTTGGAACCATCATTACCGGAACGCTGGTATCGGGAACCATTTCCAAAGAAGATATGCTTCAGATGTATCCGGTTGGAAAAGAATGCAAGATCCGGAGTATACAGGTCCATGGAGAAGACAGAAAAGAGTGCTATGCCGGACAGCGTGTGGCGATTAATCTTTCGAATGTCAAGAAGAAAGAGATTAAACGAGGCTGCGTACTGGCACCGCCGGACAGTATGAAAAATACAGATTTACTGGATGTGAAACTGAATGTACTTGATTCGTCTGTGAGAATACTGACCAATCATACGAGACTTCATTTCTTCACCGGAACCAGTGAAGTATTATGCCGTGCAGTTCTTCTGGACAAAGAAGAGATCGGACCAGGCGAGAGCGGATATGTGCAGCTTCGGATGGAAGAAGAAGTTGCGGTAAGACGTGGCGATAAATTCGTAGTCCGTTTTTATTCTCCGATGGAGACGATTGGAGGCGGAGTAGTACTGGAACCAAATCCGAAAATAAAAAGGCGCTTCCAGCCGGAGGTAATCGAAGAACTGAAGAGAAAAGAAGAAGGTTCTTCCGCAGACGTGATCGAGATGCATGTCAAGAGCCATGCTGACACACTGATTACGGTCTCTGAGCTTGCAAAGCTTACGGCTCTTTCGCCGGAAGAAGTGGAGCAGGATGTGAAAGAACTGGAAGAGCAGGGAAGCATCTATGTATTCCCGATGCGCAAGGACACTTATGTATGGCACAGTGATTCTGCAAGAGAAGCAGAACATACACTGCTTAAGGCATTAAAAGAATATGAAGAGAAGTACCCGTACCGTTACGGTATGAAAAAAGCAGAGGTGCAGACCACATATTTTAAAAAGATAAAACCGAATGTATATGATAAGATTCTTACACTTCTGGAAGAAAAAGGAAGCATTAAGAGAATAGACGAATTCCTGTGTACGACCGAATATGAAGTGCGCAAAGATAAGATCTATGATAAAGTGTCGAAGATCATGCTGGATACATTCGGAAAAGCAAAATTTGATTTTGCAAGATATTCGGAGATTACCTGTAAAGATGTATCGCAGGATATCATGGATGATATTCTGAATATTTTATTGGAAGAAAAGCAGATTGTAAAAATAAATGATGAAATGTATACGCTGACCTCTTACATGGAGACCGCAAAAGAGAAGATCAGAGAACATCTGAAGGATGATCCGCTGATTACGATCGCACAGGTAAGAGATATGTTTGAGACCAGCAGAAAAAGTGCAAAACCTATTCTTGAATATATGGATAGTATTAAGGTAACCAAAAAAACAGGAGCAGAGAGCGAAAGGGTGGCATACTAATGAATTTGAAACAATTAGAAGCTTTCGTTCAGGTAGCAGAGGGAGGCAGTTTTTCTAAGGCAGCAAAACAGCTGTTCCTGACACAGCCGACCATCAGTGCACATATTTCGTCACTGGAAAAAGAACTGAATGCAAGGCTTTTTGTAAGAAATACAAAAGAAGTAAAATTATCGGACGATGGAAAAGATCTGTACCGTTATGCAAGACAGATCATTGATCTTCAGAAAAAGATTGAAGAAAGATTTACGACAGGAAAAGAAGAGAGCAAGCACTTGATCACGATTGCTGCATCAACGATTCCTGCGCAGTACTTACTTCCGAAGATTCTGTTAAGATTCAATGAAAAATATCCAAAAGAACAGGTAAAACTTCTAGAGACAGACAGCAGCAAGGTGGTTATGCAGATTATTGACCATATGGCAGATGTAGGATTTACCGGAACAGTTCTGGAGAAGAAGCATTGCAAATACATTCCGTTTTATAAGGATGAGCTTGTTGTGATCACTCCGAATAACGAAAAGTATCAGAAACTAAAAGAACTGATGGAAGATGATATCAGCTGGATCTGTACGGAGCACCTGATTATGAGAGAAGAAGGATCAGGCACGAGAAAAGAGGCAGGAAAGCAGCTTAAGAATGGCGGGATCAATCTTGATAAATTAAAGATCATAGCAAGTATTGAGAATCAGGAGACGATTAAAAAATCTGTAAAACAGGGAATGGGTATTTCTATTATATCCAGACTTGCGGCAGAAGACGAGGTGAAATCAGGCGGTCTTCTGGCATTTCCGATTCCAAAAGCAGATCAGGGACGGGATATCAATCTTGTATACAATAAGAATTATCAGATGTCAAAGAGTGCTGAGCGCTTCGTGAAGGTAGTAAAAGAAGTATATGGGATTGAGGAATAGATAACCTGAAATACGCTTTCTGGTGTACCGGAATTTTGAAAAAGATAATCATAAGAAAAACCCACGATATCTATAGAAAACAACTATGAATGCCGTGGGTTTATGTAATGTTTCAATTAGACGAAAAGAAGAAAAAGGAATATACTGGAAACATATGACGGAAGGAAACATACGGGGGAATATGTAAACTTTCAGGATACGGAAAATGTTCGTGTAATGCCGTCGGGAGAAAGGGAAAGATATCATGATATCTGAAGAAAAACGGAGATGGTGTGAAACGATGTTTATATTGGAATCATATGTGGTCAGATAACAGGAGGGCACAGATATGATATATATGGATAATGCGGCAACGACGATGCACAAGCCACAGGAAGTGATTGATGCGGTGGTAAGTGCGATGGGATCGATGGGGAATGCCGGAAGAGGTGCAAGCGAGGCTGCGCTTAGTGCGTCAAGAATCATCTATGATACGAGGGACAGACTTGCAAAATTATTTCATGCAGAAGATGCAAGACAGATTGCTTTTACTGCGAATTCGACAGAAAGTCTGAATATTGCAATAAAAGGCATTCTGGAACCGGGAGATCATGTAATTACGACGGTTTTGGAACATAATTCGGTTCTCAGACCATTGTATGAGATGGAAAAAAGAGGCGTAGAGCTTTCAATCGTGGGATGTGACGAAAAAGGAATGCCGGATCTTGCACAGATGGAACAGGCAGTCAAAGGGAATACGAAGATGATCATCTGTACGAATGGATCGAATCTTACAGGAAATTATATAGATGTATCTGTAATCGGTGATATAGCGCACCGTCATGGCGTATTATTCGCGGTGGATGCATCCCAGACGGCTGGAGTATTTCCGATTGATGTGCAGAAGATGCAGATAGATATTTTATGTTTTACCGGTCATAAGGGGCTTCTTGGGCCACAGGGAACCGGTGGAATCTATGTAAAAGAAGGGGTAAAACTTAAGCCGCTTAAGACCGGTGGAAGCGGAATCCAGACATATAGCAAAGAACATCCGGTGCAGATGCCGACGGCTCTGGAGGCGGGAACTCTGAACGGGCATGGGATTGCAGGGCTGCATGCAGCACTTGGATATCTGGAAAAAGAAGGAATTGACAACATCCGCAAAAAAGAAAATGAACTGATGTGGAGATTCTACAACGGGGTAAAAGATGTCCCGGGCGTTAAGGTCTATGGGGATTACAGTCAGAAAGAACGCTGTGCGATCGTGACGCTGAACATCGGTGATTATGATTCTTCAGAAGTGAGTGATGAGCTTCTTATGGAATATGATATTTCTACCAGGTCGGGAGGGCATTGTGCACCGCTTATGCATGAAGCACTCGGCACGGTAGAGCAGGGGGCAGTGAGATTCAGCTTCTCGCATTACAACACGGAGGAAGAAGTGGATACAGCAATAAGAGCAATCCACGAACTGGCAGAAGAACCATAAAACTGCAGAAAAACCGCTTGAAGATCTGCCGTGTACATGAATAAAGGCGGATCGAAAGGGTATGTCAATAACGGTAATAAAGTGGAATATCTTCTGAAGAATGAGAGGACAGGAGGAATAAAACTTATGAATTTATCAGATTCAAAGAAAAAACTGGCGCTGGCCGGTGTTGTATGTGGTATTGTAGCGGCATGCCTTGCAGCACTTGGAAATCCAGCCAACATGGCATTTTGTATTGCTTGCTTTATCAGAGATACAGCGGGTGCAATGGGAATGCATCAGGCAGAAGTGGTACAGTATGCAAGACCAGAGATTATTGGCCTTGTGCTGGGAGCATTTATCATTTCTATAGCAACAAAAGAATATCGTTCAACAGCAGGATCATCGCCGATGATCAGATTTATACTGGGTGTGATTATTATGATCGGGGCACTTGTATTCCTGGGATGCCCGCTTCGTATGGTAATCCGTATGTCGGCAGGTGACTTGAACGCATGGGTAGCATTTGTCGGATTCATCCTTGGAGTTGGAACGGGAGTATTCGCATTAAAGAATGGATTCAGCCTTGGAAGAGCACATATTACGAACAAGGCAAGCGGAGCAGTCCTTCCGGCAATCGTTGTCGGCATTCTGATCCTTGCAACATGTACTACTCTTTTGAAATCAAGTCAGGCAGGACCTGGAAGTCTGCATGCGCCAATTATTGCTTCGTTAATTGGTGGTCTGGTGTTTGGAGCATTTGCGCAGAAGTCAAGAATGTGCTTTGCTGGAAGTATCAGAGATATTATCCTGATGAAGAACTTCGATTTGATCAGTGTGATTGCCGGATTGTTCGTAGTTATGCTGGTGTTCAATGTGGCTACAGGCCGCTTTGTCCTTGGATTTAACACACCTGGAATTATCGCTCATTCAGAGCATCTGTGGAATATCCTTGGCATGTATACTGTTGGCTTTGCGGCAGTACTTGCAGGAGGATGCCCGCTTCGTCAGCTGATCCTGGCAGGACAGGGATCTTCTGATTCTGCAATGACGGTAGTTGGTATGTTTATCGGAGCTGCTATATGTCATAACTTTGGACTTGCAGCAAGCGGAACAGCACTGAAGCCTGAAACACAGGAAGTATTAGTTGCAGGTGCAGTACCGGCAAATGGAAAGATTGCCTGCATTATTTGTATTGTAATCTGCTTTATCATTGCATTTACGAATAAGAGAGAAGAAGCAAAGTAGAAAACATGTTACTGTTTATGCAACGTGTGAACAATAGCGAAACTTTCTAAAGTGGATATAAAGGCTGCAAAATAAGATTGAAATATGTGTAAATACATAGTATTCTAGGAAAGAAGGAATTAACATGAAAGAAGTAGATGCAAGAGGACTTTCTTGCCCAGAACCGTTGATGCTGGCAGCGGAAGCTTTGAAGGGTGCAACAGGTCCTGTAAAGATTCTTGTTACAGAACCACACCAGAAGATGAATGTTGAAAAATTTGCAAAGGACAAAGGCAAAAAATCAACAGCTGTAGAAAAAGACGGTTACTACGAAGTGGTGATTGAGTAAATATGAGAAAAAAAGTAATGAAACTTGTAGTGACATTCCATACAACATCTGATGCGATGGCGATGGAAAAGGTCTGCAAGGAAAGAGGTGTGCCGGGAAGACTGATTCCCGTGCCGAGAGCAATTTCGGCAGGATGCGGACTTTCATGGTGCGCAGAACTTACAGACAGGGAGCAGATTCTTGATGTGATGAAAGAAGTTGGAATCGAACAGGAAGAAGTTCACGAATGTCTGGTATAATTTGATGAAATATCCGGAGGATAAATACCGGCAGGAAAACTGCCAGGCGGAGATTCTGGATACAAAAAGAACACTGGCAGGACAGCAATGGAAGCTGGATAGCCAGTGTTCTTTTTGTATCGTGCTTTTAAACACCTTCAACAAATGTATCTAATACATGAGGAAGGAGACGGTCACTTCGCTCAGTCAGAGAAAATTTACCTTTGAACAAAGCCCAGTCATAGAGGAGGGCACGTTCATATATTGCGTAAAGGTCCATCAGTTCTTCGGCGGTGCTGGTGTTCTTGAATTCACCAGATTCCAGCCCGTCTTCCATAATCTCGGTCAGCCATTTGAAATAGATTCTCTTCTTATCGGAAAAAGATTTCTTATCTTTTGTGGTCAACTGAGAAGAATATAAATATGCGAGAAGTTTGATATCTACACTGGTCTCGATCATATAAAAAAGTTCATGATTCAAAAATAATAATTTATCATAACATGAAAGATTCGGATCTATCACTGCGGCTAGATCTTCGTATTTCTGGTCAAAAAGATATGACAGGGAATTAAGAAGCCCTTCTTTCCCTTTGAAGTAATGGTAAAAAGTTCCTTTTGATGTTTTTGAAGCATTGATGATATCTTCTACGGTAGTCTGGTCATAGCCGTTCTTATAAAAAAGATTCCATGCAGCCTTAACAATACGGCTTTTGGTTGATCTGCGTTTTCTTGGCATAGGGGGCATTCCTTTCTTCAGAGTGTAAATATATAAAGCAATGAGCTGTAAAATTTACAATCAGTCATTTCCATAAATGTATATTAACAAAAAAGAAGCGGACTACGAGAATCCGCTTCTTTTATCTTATTATATAATGCAATCTAATTCAACCCCGAATATGCATTAGCCTACAAGGAAACCATATTTTAATGGATCTGTAGAATCAATTAAGTAAGTAGCAACACCTGTAAGATATGCACTTCCTGTGATCATTGGGATTACAGCATCGTAATCACCGATCTTAGTTTCTTCTTTGATCACACCTTTGAAGCGTGTTCCCATGAAACTTTCATAAATAAATTCTTCGCCGATTCCGAGTTCGCCCCATGCATGAAGAGTAGCAAGTTTTGCGCTTGTTCCTGTTCCGCAAGGTGAACGGTCAGCCTGAGCATCTCCGAATACAACGACGTTTCTCATTGTAGCCTGATCCGGATTTGGTGTTGGTCCGTAGAACTCAACCAGGTCAACTTCTGTGATGTCCAGAGTTGGGTGCTGGATCTTAACCTCAGCGTTGATCTTATCACGCATCTTCATTCCCAGTTCTGTATAAGTAGGAACTGTTTTAGCGTTGATCTCTCCGATATCCAGTTTTGTAGTATCAACCAGTGCGAAGAAACTTCCGCCGAATGAGATTGTATAAGGAATATCTACACCATCTACATTTACAGTTAAGTTGTCTTTGTAAACAAATGCAGGAACGTTTGTAAGTGTAACACCTGTTACTTTTCCGTTCTCTACATTAGCTGTTGTGCTGATGATTCCTGCAGGAGCATCCAGTACTACATGGTTCTCTCCTTCGTGGCATTCAACCAGACCAGCCTCGAGTGCTACTGTAACAGCTCCGATTGTACAGTGTCCGCACATGTTCAGGTATCCGCCTGTATCCATGAAGATTACCCCAAGATCTGCTTCTTCGTGGATTGGTTCACAAAGGAAAGCACCGAACATATCGTGATGTCCTCTAGGCTCCAGCATTAATGCTGTACGAACATGGTCGTATTTTTCCTCCATCCATTTTTTCTTCTCGATCATGGTGTTACCTTCTGGTTCAGGGAATCCTCCGATGACCATACGGCAAAATTCACCGGCTGTATGGGCGTCAACAACCTGAAGCGCTTCTTCAAACCGGTCGAAGTTAACTTTTGCTTCTAACTTCATAATCCTTACCTCCTTATGATTTCTTATAGAATCTATCTATAAGTTTTTATAAAAACACATTGAAAATCTCTATATTTTCATAGTGCCTTTTTCTATGGGTAGAAAATATAAATATAAAATTAACAGATATTACGACACAAAATTAACAAATAGACTGCATTCTAGTATTCCGTTCAATCTGTTGATTTCATTATGGATGAAATACCTTGAAAAGTCAATGATTTTTTGCTATTATAAAAATAAATAAAAGTGTTGAAAAACCTGGACGAATGTGATATGGTTAATAGGCACCTGGGGGTAGTTGGGTAACTGGTGTGCCTCCTAGTCTTCAAAACTAGTGTAGGGCGTTAAGAGCGTCCTGGGTGGGTTCGATTCCCACATGCCTCCGCCAAAAAATAGATTGATTCTGTTAAAAAAATGGCGAAAAACAATTTATAGAAAAAATCTATATTAAATAATTTGTGAATAAGTAAACGGACTTGCATAGTTTCGTTTTGACTTAGATAAAATAAAATTTAAAAAGGAGAAGTGTGTCATGGGAAATGTACAGATGTTATTACGCCAGCATGTTGGCGCTCCTTGCGCACCATGTGTAGAAGTTGGTGCTGAGGTGAAAAAAGGTACTCTCATCGCTACACCAACAGGCCTGGGAGCTAACATTTTTTCAAGCGTGTATGGAAAAGTAACAGAGATTACAGAAGACCGCATCATCATCGAGCCGGCCGCTGAACAGCCGGATGAATTCATTCCTGTTACCGAATCAGTAGAAGGTATCACAGATGAATCATCAAAACTTGATCTGGTGAAAGCAGCCGGAATCGTAGGAATGGGAGGAGCTGGATTCCCGACAGGAGTAAAACTTAACATTAACTTAGAAGAAACTCCGATGGGTGAGCTTGATCCTGAGATCAACCCAGAGCTTCCAAAAGATTTCAAACTGGATTGTGGATACATCCTTGTAAACGCAGCTGAATGCGAACCGGGACTGGAACACAACACAAAGCAGATTGAAGAGCAGAGTGACAAGTTAATCCGTGGTATTAAATATAGTATGGAAATCACTCATGCAAAGAAAGCAATCATTGCGATTAAGAAAAAACATCACAAAGCAATCAAAGTATTGCAGAAAGCCCTGGAGAATGAACCAGACATCAAGATGCATCTGATGGCTGATATCTATCCAATGGGAGAGGAACGTGCAGTAGTAAGAGAGTGTCTTGGGGTATTACTTACAACTACACAGCTTCCATCAGCAGCAAGATCTGTTGTTATCAACGTAGAAACTGTCTGTAAGATTGCAGAAGCGGTTGATGAAAAGAAACCTTGCATCAGCAAGAATATGACAGTCCGTGGTAAATTAAATGGTGGAAATGAAGCACACGTATTCTTCGACGTACCAGTTGGTGTAAGCGTTGGGGAAATGATTGAAAAAGCTGGCGGAATCGATGGAAAATATGGTGAGATCATCATGGGTGGAGCTTTCACAGGAAAGTCTACTACATTAGATGCACCGACAACCAAGACAACAGGAGCAGTTCTTGTTACAATCGAATTCCCGGATCTTCACGGAGCTACAATGGGAATCCTTGTATGCGCATGTGGAGGAAGCGAAGAACGTATGAGAGAAATCGCTTCTAAGATGAATGCCAAAGTAGTGTCTATGTGCAAGTGCAAACAGGCAATTGAAAATAAACCGGGAGCACCACTTAAGTGCTTAAGACCTGGTAACTGTCCAGGACAGGTTAAGAACAACATGCAGTTCAAGAAAGACAAATGTGAATACATTCTGATCGGCAACTGCTCAGACTGTTCAAATACTGTAATGGCATCTGGACCAAAGATGGGACTGAAGGTATTCCACCAGACAGACCATGTAATGAGAACAGTTGGACATCCACTGTACAGAAGCCTGAAGGTTTCAAAAGAAGTAAGCCAGGATATTGATTTTTAATTAGTATCTGAAGCAAAACAATATTATCAATATTATCGGTATTACTGTTGCGTACAATGAGGTAGGAGACCCCCGATTCTTTTGCCTGTCAGAAGAAACCCGGGGAGGTTCTTCTGAGTATTGAACGTGACTGTATATATATTTTTTAACTACGATATTCTATGAAGAATATGTATCGTAACAAAAACAAGGAGGGAAACAATATGTCAATCACAGCTGAAACAGCAAAAGCACATGCTCATGATCCTGCAGTACTGTGCTGTAGAGCAGAAGCTGGTATCACAATTGAGCCGGCTAATCTCGAAGACCCGGCAATCTTTGATGATCTGGTAGATTCAGGATTATTAAACCTGGACGGATGCCTTACTATTGAAGAAGTACTGGGTGCAAAACTTACAAAAACTTGTGATTCTCTTTGCCCATTAACAAATGATGTTCTGGATGGTGTGAAAGCACCTACAACTCCAGTAGAAGAAAAGGCAGAGGAAGAAGAAGCACCGGCTGCACCAGCAGCACCAGTTGCACCGGCAACAAGCACGATCGCAACTGCAGGTGGAACACTTAAGATCCACATCGGAGAAGGAAAGGATATCAATCTTGAACTTCCTATCGGTGCTCTCGGAGCAACAGGAGAAGCAGTAGCAGAAGTACCTGCAGCAGCAGTAGCAGCTACAGCAACAGCAGAAGCACCTGTTGAAGAAGAAAAAGTAGTAGGAACATTAACAAGAAGACACATTAAGATCACAGAGGTTAAGAGAGGACCAGAGACAAAGATCGAAGGAACAACTCTTTACATCCGTGAGGGAATTGAAGCAGATGTAATTGCTGATCAGGAACTGGTTAAAGATTTCCATCTTGAAATCATCACTCCTGACAAATATCACACATACTCAGAGACAATCATGGATGTTCAGCCAATCGCTACAAAAGAAGGCGATGCAATCCTTGGTGAAGGTGCAACAAGAGTACTTGACGGCGTTGTTATGATGCTGACAGGAACAGATGAAGGCGGAGTTCAGATCGGTGAATTCGGTTCTTCAGAAGGATATCTTGACGAGAACATCATGTGGGGACGTCCTGGATGCCCGGATAAGGGAGAAATCTTTATCAAAGGTAACATCGTAGTTCAGGAAAAGACAAACATGGAACGTCGTGGACCTATGGCTGCACATACAGCATTTGATATCATTACTCAGGAAATCCGTGAAGTGATGAAAGAACTGGATGATAGCTTCATCGCTGAGGAGCAGGTACTGAAATCTGTTCGTCGTCCAGGAAAGAAAAAAGTCGTAATCGTTAAAGAGATCATGGGACAGGGAGCTATGCATGATAACTTCATCCTTCCTGTAGAACCAGTTGGTATCCTTGGCGCAAGAGCTAACGTAGACTTAGGAAACGTACCTGTATGCGTATCTCCACTGGAAGTGCTTGATGGATGTATCCATGCATTAACATGTATCGGACCTGCATCAAAAGAGATGTCAAGACATTACTGGAGAGAGCCACTTGTACTTGAAGCTTTACATGATGAAGAAGTTGACCTTTGCGGAGTTGTATTCGTAGGATCACCTCAGATCAATGCTGAGAAGTACTATGTATCTCGTCGTGTTGGACATACTGTAGAGATGATGGACGTTGACGGAGCTTTCGTTACAACAGAAGGATTCGGAAATAACCACATTGACTTTGCAAGCCACATCGAGCAGATCGGTATGAGAGGAATCCCGGTAGTTGGACTTTCATTCTGTGCTGTTCAGGGTGCACTCGTTGTTGGTAACAAGTACATGCAGTACATGGTTGACAATAACAAATCAGAGTCTGGTATCGAAAACGAAGTACTTGGATGTAATACACTTTGCCAGGAAGAAGGTATCCGTGCCCTCGCTATGCTGAAAGCAGCTATGGCTGGTGAAGAAGTAAAAGCCGCTGAGAAGAAGTGGAATCCAAACGTTAAAGCTACTAACGTTGAGCTGATCGAAGCAGCTTGCGGTAAGAAGATCGAACTCGTAGATAACGAGCAGTCTCTGCCAATGAGCCAGAAACGTAAAGAAAAATACGACTAAGATCAGGTGTTATCATAATGGATAATGAACGTTTACACTATGGCGATAAGATCATTTATATGGAAGGTGTGATCGTAGATGTTGATGACTGTAGTATCAGCATTGACTTAAAAGGGCGTCTGGGGTTCTTTAAAGCTCCAAAGAGAATGTTCATCTGCGATACAGAACCGAAAGTTGGTCAGGAAGTTGGCTGGAACATGAGTTTCCCGGAACAGCTCGGACCGGAGATAAATGAGAAATACGTCAGCAATATTGAAAAAGAACGTCGCAAACAACAAGAAATGCAAGCACGTTTGGATGCTAATAAGGAGGATTAAAAATGAGTTTAACGGTTGTTAAAGGCTTACAGTCTGAAATATTCGTTCCTATTACTCCACCGTCAGTATGGACTCCTGTAACAAAAGAGCTGAAAGATATGTCTGTCGCTCTTGCAACAGCAGCAGGTGTTCACAAGAAGAGCCAGGAGAGATTCAACCTTGCTGGTGACTTCACATGGAGAAAGATCGAAAATACTACACCATCTAGTGATCTGATGGTATCACACGGTGGATATGATAACAGTGATGTTAACAAAGACATCAACTGTATGTTCCCAATTGACAGAATTCATGAATTAGCAGCAGAAGGATTTATCAGAGCTTGTGCTCCAGTACATGCTGGATTCATGGGTGGTGGTGGAAACCAGGAGAAATTCAAACATGAAACTGGTCCTGCTATCGCTGAAATGTTCAAAAATGAGGATGTTGACGCAGTAATCCTCACCGCTGGCTGAGGTACCTGCCACCGCTCTGCAGTATTGGTGCAGAGAGCGATTGAAGAAGCTGGAATTCCTACAATTATTATTGCAGCTCTTCCACCAGTTGTTCGTCAGACTGGTACTCCTCGTGCGGTAGCTCCGTTGGTACCTATGGGTGCTAATGCGGGTGGTCCTCACAACGTAGAACAGCAGACACAGATCGTAAAGGCAACTCTGGAGCAGTTAGAGAAAATCGAAACTCCA
Source organism: Dorea sp. (assembly GCF_977044405.1). Lineage (NCBI taxonomy): Bacteria > Bacillati > Bacillota > Clostridia > Lachnospirales > Lachnospiraceae > Dorea > Dorea sp. The sequence goes on along the minus strand of NZ_CDRRQK010000009.1, from coordinate 13,607 downwards.
GGAAAGATTGTTCCGTTGCCATTCGAGTATGTTGCTAAGATCTAATTCGATTTGAAAAAATTTAATTGATCTTAAGAAGGGCAGATGTATCTTGCATCTGCCCTTTTTGAAAAAAGAATCAGACAGTATATTGGAATTTCTTGCAGTATATTGTATACTAGAGATATGGATAGGACATTATGTCCGTAAATTTTTAGGAGGTGACATGATGGCTGATAAAGAGATAGATTTAAGACGCCTTGTGATTAAAGCATTTCATATGACAGATGTGGAATGGGGTGAGCACAATAATATCACAACGGATGGCCATATGACGGTCAGTAAAGAGATGATCGATCAGCTTGTTGCACAGGATGATTGTATTGAGAAGATTGATATTCAGATTATAAAACCGGGAGACCATGACAGATGGACGAACACGATTATGGATATCATTCCAATCTCGACAAAAGTACTTGGTAAATTGGGAGAAGGAATTACTCATACCATAACCGGTGTATATGTAATGCTGACAGGCGTTGATGTTAACGGAAAGCAGTGTCACGAATTTGGTTCGTCAGAAGGTAATCTGAAGGAACAGCTGTACTTGAACCGTGCAGGAACACCAGGAGATGATGACTATATTATTTCTTTTGATGTTACATTTGCTGTTGGAATGGGGCAGGAAAGACATGGACCATTTACAGCACACAAACTTTGCGATGAATTTATTCAGACTTATAGAGAAAAGCTGAAGAAGTTCAAAGGCGATAAGTGCACAGAACGTCATGAATATCATGACAAAGTAAGACCTGGAAAGAAAAAGGTTGTAATTATCCGTCAGGTTGCAGGACAGGGAGCTATGTATGATACATGGATGTTCCCGGATGAACCATCAGGGGTTGAAGGCGGACGTTCGATTATCGATATGGGCAATATGCCGGTTATGATTACTCCGAATGAGTACAGAGACGGCATGATCCGCTCAATGCAGTAACTATAGGAGGTGCAGAAGTTATGGGAATTGGACCATCAACAAAAGAAACATCATTACATCATTTCAGAGATCCACTTCTGGAAGTAGTGGCAGAAGATACAGATCTGGACCTTCTTGGACTTATCATAGTCGGAACGCCGGATGATAATAAGGATAAAATGCTCGTGGGAACGAGAGCAGCAGCAATGGCAGAGTGTATGCGTGCAGACGGAGTGATCATATCATCAGATGGATGGGGAAATAGTGATGTAGATTACACGAATACATGTGAACAGCTTGGAATCAGAGGAATCCCGGTAACGGGTCTTAATTTCAGCGGTACAGTTGCCAAATTTGTTGTAGAAAATGATTATCTGGACGGAATTGTAGATATCAATAAGAGTGTGGATGGCACAGAAACTGACGTTGTCGGAGAAAATAATATGGTAAGAGTGGACTGTCTGAAAGCAAAGGCGCTTCTGAAACTTAAGATGCGTCATAAAGATGAGCAGGAAGGACGTTAAAAGACAAGTCTGTTCGAAGATTTTGCCGGTTTACATAAGAATCTAGGATAAGGAAAGAGAAGACTTTCATATTCAATAATGAAGAATGAAAATCTTCTCTTTCTTATTTATCAAAAGCTGGGTCGATAGGGGAATAAGTGATTTCTGGGTGTTGTTCTAACATCCATTGCTTAAAACTGATGGCATCTCCCTTGATAAAAGAATCTTTGTCGATCATGACCCCTTCGATTTGATCTTTAGAAGTTAATTTATAATAACTTTTGGCTTCTTCAAATTTTGTAAGATCCTCCCAATTGACATGATTATTGATTTTGTTGTTGATGTAGAGTGCAATATCTTTTTCGCGGATCATTACTTTACAAGTCCAGTCTTTGTCGTTGAAGTACTGAGACCGTGTTACCCGGAATGTTTTGTCGGCATGCATCCACTTGAAAAATACTCCACGATAAATGGAAATAAATGAAAGCGTTGCGCCGACGGATTGCCACCGGAGAGAAGCGCCTACATGGTGAAAATAAATCCAGCCGAAAGTACCGGCTACAAAAATAACACAATAGATATAGAAAATAGGAACTCTCCAGAACTTAGGGGCAGCCCATTTGTCATAACGTTTGCGTGTCATTACATATTCATTGATGAACATAGAATAATCTCCATAATAGAATCTGTTTTTGTTGTAATATTGGTTTAATACAGAGAGGCTGCCGGTGGCAGATTCTCTTGCATACATTGGTATAAAAATGGCAGTCTGGATAGACTGCCATTAATTGACTGCTTGTTTTATATAATTTTATAATTATGCAGCGCTAGCTTTTTTTTCTTTCTTTGCAGCACTAAGTAATGTGTAAGAAGTCCAAACAAGTACGATGCAGATTAAGTTGATGAGCCAGAACATTGGAAGTCCTGTAACCAGTTTCCATGCAATGAATACACCGATACATCCACCGATTGCGTTTCCGATAGTATGTGAAACGTCATATCTGTGTGATTTGATAAATTCGATAGAGCATGCAGGCATAAGACATGCGCAAGATCCCATGAATACTGGGAAACATGTGGCTGCGTCAACACCAAGAAGAAGACAAGTAGCCATACATGGAGCGTACAGACCAAAACCAATATCCATTAAAGCTCCCCATAAAATATTAAGAGCTGCAGCGACAATTAATTTCCATCCTGTTAATCCTACGGCTGTACCAACCAGACCAAACGGTCCAACACCAAGGTTTTTGCATAACATAACGGCTGCGAGTGGAAGCATTGCGCATCCAAGAGCGATTCTGATCTTGTTACGTGGCCATTTTGTTACGATAGATGCAAATCCGAATGAACCAACAGCTGCACAGATGTACATTACCCAAAGGAAAAGAGGATCACATTCTACAGAAGTTGTAAAAATGAAAGCCTCGAAAATAACTGGGAATGTGTCACCGATATTCAGTGTACCTGGAATATTGATGTCATCAATCTGATTGAAAAGTTTATACATGAATGTTGATGGTGCATAAGAACCACATCCTAAAGTGTCAAGGAAGTTGGCTACAATACCGACAGTAAAGGCGGAAGCCCACTGTTTACCTGTAGTACTTTTGAGTTCGTCCATACGGTTCTTGCCTAAGTCGACAACGAGACCGATACCTGTTCCAGCAAACAAAACACCTAATAAAATTTGGATTGCTAATAACATAAATTCATCCCTCCAGATTTTCATATTAAATTGTAGACAAGCGATACAAGTGAATGTTGTGTGCAAATACTATAATTGATAAAGTTCTGCACGATTGAAAAAGAAATCCTTTACACCCCGATTTGTAAATAATTTCTATAAATTCACGCGTTGCTTTGTATTAATATTTTATCAACTATATCGTTAAAAGTCAATCAAACAAAGGAATTTATAGATAGAAACAATAAGAAAAAGCACGACATCTGAACATGTCGTGCTCTTTCTTATTGGTATGTCATTGAGAGGTTTTTCCTCGTTGCATTGCAGTTTTGTTTATATACAAAGCTGGGGAATGCTCCTCTTTTTCAGAGGATGTATATATCAATTGGAGTTCACCCTCGCAAGGTCATTCTTGGGGGAAACGACCGGCCCGGGTATAACTGCAATTACAACCATAATAATGGTTACCGACAGAAACTGCCGGTGACAGTTCCGTACGGATAAACTAACTTAAAAATAGATTCCTGAAGATGTCGATTTTAAAATAGCAGCTCCCGAATATAATTACTCTGTCAAGGAACCGCCGTTGGTTGTTTGTGTCTAACTATCTTTAAGTTGTTATTAATATATCACGTTAATCCGATGATGTCAATAAGGAAGAAAAAAATTGGAAATTACTACAATAAAAATGATCAAAGAAAATAGTTGTTTCGTGCAATTTTTATGATGACAGGAGAGGGAATATTGTAAAAATACAAAAACTGCAATATAAAATAAAGAAAAATATTAGATTTTACGTAATAAAGGCGTTGCTTCTATAAAAAAGCAGCGCCTTTTGTAAGCTTAATCGTCCAATAGAAAATCTTTTGCGTATTCCAGAAATGTTTTCGAAGCCGGTGACAGGTTTTCGAGGGAAGAATAAGCAAGGCCGAGTTGTCTGGTTATGGCAGGCTTTAACGGTCGTTTTACAAATTTTCCCTGTTGTCCACGAAGAAGGAGTCCTGGAAGGAGGGAATAACCTAATTCGTGTTCGACCATGGAAAGAGATGAAAATTCGTTCCTTGTAACGTAGCGTATGTCCGGATGGATTTTGTATTTTTTCAAAACTCTGTGAACGTCACTTCCTGGTGTGTATTCTGTGATTATGAAAGGAGCACCCTCGAGCGCCTCGATGGGAATGAACTCTTCTTTGGCGAGGGGATCATTTTCGGGAACAACAACATACATCGGGTCATCCATGACAGGAAGAAACTGGTAGCTATGATTCTTTTGAAGGCTGATAAAGCCGATATCAACACGACGTTCCTGGATCCAGTCGGCCAGTTCGCCTTCCACGCCTTCGATAACCTGTATGATAATATCGGGGTGTGTTTGCTGGAATTCACGGATAATCTTAGGAATCCAGTGAATAGAACAGCTGAGATAGGTGCCAATGCGTATGGTGCCCTTTTGCGCACCGTTGAGTGCGGCGATTTCCTGATGGATAACTTCGTCAGCATTCAGCAGGGCGCGGATTGCCGGAATAAGTGATTTGGCTTCGTTTGTGAGCTTGATTCCGTGATGATCCTTAATATAAAGAGGAAATCCGACCTTTTTTTCCAGATTTTTCATCGTCTGTGTGATTCCTGATTGCGTGTAGCCAAGCTCTGCGCCTACACGTGTGAAACTGCCATAATCATCTACGGCAAGCATGATTTTCCAACTTTTGATATCCATATATATTTCTCCGTTGTATAAATGTGAATAGTGCGATCAGTATTACGAAAAAATAATGCAGATACAGTCATTGGGTGAGGAAAGATACCTTACGTTAATGTTTGAATGTATCGATAAAATTAGAAATAGTAATACTGATATTAGAATTAGTTTTACTTACAAAATAATAGTAGCGAAAATATATCAGAATTACAAGTGTGTAAAATATCTTTTTGATGTTATTTTTGCTACAATCAATTTGTGACATATATTGCAGGAGTTTTTTGGACAGACTCGGGAATGTGCCTGGAAAACAGGAAAGAATGGAACAATATTGGTTGGAAACGAAGAGAAAGAAATGGGTTTCTTCCTTATATAAAAGAGTACAGAAAAAACAAAAAACACGAAGATAAATTGTACTAGAAAAAAAACAAAAAATAATGAAATAAACACTTGCAAAATATGCTTGTATCGGATATACTAAAACAGCTGTGACATGATAGCGTTGAAGCGAGAGGTTGCTGCCAGAGATTGGCAGGTTTTCCGTGGAGCGAATGTCAAGTTAGGAAACTGGCGACAAGTCACTGTACGAAACTACTATAACGGCCACTGCGATGTGGTAACAACGTGTGAGTTGCTCACGACACACACGGGAGAGTGTACAGTCACCGCTTGTCGTACTCGATTATAAGTACGAAAAGGAGGCGACTTTTTTTATGGCAAGTCAAGTAATGAGAATCACATTGAAAGCGTATGATCATCAGTTAGTAGATGCATCCGCAAAGAAAATCATCGAAACTGTAAAGAAAAACGGATCTAAGGTGAGTGGACCTGTACCACTTCCAACTAAGAAGGAAGTAGTTACAATTTTAAGAGCTGTTCACAAATATAAAGATTCCAGAGAGCAGTTCGAGCAGAGAACTCATAAGAGACTGATCGATATCATTGCACCAACACAGAAAACTGTAGATGCATTATCTAGATTAGAGATGCCAGCTGGTGTAGCTATTGATATCAAAATGAAATAAGAAACAGTAATTCCTATAATTTAGGATGAGCGTCCAGGCGGCGTTCCGCTGTAAATCACAGGAGGTAAAATAAAATGAAGAAAGCTATTTTAGCAACAAAAGTCGGAATGACTCAGATCTTCAACGAAGACGGAACACTTACTCCGGTAACAGTTCTTCAGGCAGGACCTTGTGCTGTAACACAGATCAAAACTGTTGAGAACGATGGATATGAAGCTGTTCAGGTTGGATTCGTTGACAAGAAAGACAAGATCATCAACAAAGACAAAGGTGGAAAGAAAGAAATCGTTCACCGTCACGGTGTAACAAAGGCAGAGCAGGGACACTTTGCTAAAGCCGGTGTTACAGGTAAGAGATATGTAAGAGAATTTAAGTTTGAAAATGCTAGCGAATATGAGTTAGGCCAGGAAATCAAGGCTGATATCTTCGCTGCTGGAGATAAGATTGATGCAACTGCAATCTCTAAAGGAAAAGGATTCCAGGGCGCAATCAAACGTCACAATCAGTCAAGAGGACCTATGGCTCATGGTTCTAAGTATCATCGCCATGCTGGTTCAAACGGTGCTTGTTCAGATCCAAGTAAGGTATTCAAAGGAAAACACATGCCAGGACATATGGGAAGTAAGAAGATTACAGTTCAGAACCTCGTAGTTGTACGTGTTGACGCTGAGAACAACTTACTTCTGGTTAAAGGTTCAGTACCGGGACCTAAGAAATCTTTAGTAACTATCAAAGAAGCAGTAAAAGCTAACTAAGATTTGGCGAAGGAAGGAGGACACTTAAGATGGCTAACGTATCTGTTTATAATATCGAAGGTAAAGAAGTTGGTAAGATCGACTTAAGCGATGCTGTATTCGGTGTTGAAGTTAATGAACATCTTGTACACATGGCAGTTGTAAGCCAGCTTGCAAATAACCGTCAGGGAACACAGAAAGCAAAAACACGTTCTGAAGTTTCTGGTGGTGGAAGAAAACCATGGAGACAGAAAGGAACCGGTCATGCAAGACAGGGATCTACAAGAGCTCCACAGTGGACAGGCGGCGGAGTTGTATTCGCACCAGTTCCGAGAGATTATTCTTTCAAAATGAATAAGAGAGAGAAGAGAGCAGCTCTTAAATCTGCACTCACATCAAGAGTAGAAGAAAACAAATTCATCGTAATCGATGAAATCAACTTTGAAGAAGCAAAGACAAAGAACTTTGCAAACATTCTTAAGAATTTAGATGTATCTAAAGCATTAGTAGTATTAGAGGATGATAACAAAAACGCAGAGCTTTCTGCAAGAAACATCGCTGATGTTAAGACTGCAAAGACTAATACAATCAATGTGTACGATATCTTAAAATACAACACAGTTATCACAACAAAAGCTGTTGTTGCTAAAATCGAGGAGGTGTACGCATAATGGCAAACGTTCAGTATTATGATGTAATCCTTAAACCTGTAGTAACAGAAAAGAGTATGGAACTTATGGGAGAAAAGAAATACACTTTCTTAGTACACCCAGAAGCAACAAAATCTCAGATTAAAGAAGCTGTTGAAAAAATGTTTACCGGAACAAAAGTTGAAAAAGTAAACACAATGAACAACGATGGAAAGAAGAAAAGAGTTCGTGGAACTTACAACTTCGGAAAAACAGCTAAAACTAAGAAAGCAATCGTAAAACTTACAGAGGATAGCGCTGATATCGAGATCTTCCAGGGATTATAAGATTGCAAAGCATACGGACAGAAACCGTGACAATAAACAATTGAAAGGAGATTTATCATGGGAATTAAAACATACCGCCCATATACGCCTTCCAGAAGACAGATGACTGGTTCTGATTTCTCTGAAATCACAAAGACAACACCAGAAAAATCTCTGTTAGCTCCAAAGAGCAGACAGGCTGGACGTAATAATCAAGGAAAAATCACAGTTAGACACCGCGGAGGCGGAGCTAAGAAAAAATATAGAATTATCGACTTCAAGAGAAGAAAAGACAATATCCACGCAACTGTACTTGGCATCGAATATGATCCAAACAGAACAGCTAATATTGCTCTGATCTGCTATGAAGATGGTGAAAAAGCATATATCATCGCTCCAGAAGGACTTACAGATGGAATGACAATCATGAATGGACCAGAAGCCGAAGTTAAGATCGGTAACTGCCTTCCATTAGCACAGATCCCGGTTGGTACTCAGGTTCACAACATTGAGCTTCATCCTGGAAAAGGTGGACAGATGGTTCGTTCCGCTGGTAACAGTGCTCAGTTAATGGCTAAAGAAGGAAAATATGCTACACTCAGACTTCCATCAGGAGAAATGAGAATGGTACCACTTGAGTGCAGAGCTTCTATCGGAGTTGTAGGAAATGGTGATCACAACCTGATCAACATTGGTAAAGCAGGACGTAAACGTCATATGGGAATCAGACCTACAGTTCGTGGTTCTGTTATGAACCCGAATGACCATCCACACGGTGGTGGTGAAGGTAAGACAGGAATCGGTCGTCCGGGTCCGTGTACACCTTGGGGTAAACCAGCACTTGGTCTTAAGACAAGAAAGAAAAATAAAGCTTCTAACAAGATGATCGTAAGAAGAAGAGATGGTAAAGCAATTAAATAGTTTTCATAAGGAGGTTAGAACCTATGGCACGTTCTATTAAAAAAGGACCATTCGCAGACGCAAGCCTGCTTAAAAAGGTTGATGCTATGAACGAGGCTGGAGACAAGTCTGTAATCAAGACATGGTCCCGTCGTTCTACAATCTTCCCAAGCATGATCGGACACACAATTGCTGTTCATGACGGAAGAAAGCACGTACCTGTATATGTTACTGAAGATATGGTTGGACACAAACTCGGAGAGTTCGTAGCAACCAGAACTTACAGAGGACACGGAAAAGACGAAAAGAAATCCAAAGTTAGATAATTAGATTGTGAAAGGAGGGTTCATCCATGGCTAAAGGACATAGATCCCAAATTAAAAGAGAAAGAAATGCTAACAAAGATACAAGACCTTCTGCTAAGTTATCTTACGCAAGAGTTTCTGTTCAGAAAGCATGCTTCGTATTAGATGCCATCAGAGGTAAGGATGTAACAACAGCACTTGGTATTTTGACATACAATCCAAGATATGCTTCTAGTTTAATAAAGAAATTATTAGAGTCTGCAATTGCAAATGCTGAAAACAATAACGGCATGAATGCTGAGAATCTGTACATTGCAGAGGCTTATGCAAACAAAGGACCAACAATGAAGAGAATCAGACCTAGAGCACAGGGTAGAGCTTACAGAATCGAAAAGAGAATGAGCCACATTACACTCGTGCTTGATGAAAGATAAGGAGGGCAAACATGGGACAGAAAGTTAATCCTCATGGTTTGAGAGTCGGAGTTATCAAAGACTGGGACTCAAGATGGTATGCAGAGAAAGATTTCGCAGACTGCTTAGTTGAAGACCATGAAATCAGAACATATCTTAAGAAGAGATTATACAGTGCTGGTATTTCTAAAATTGAAATCGAGAGAGCATCTGACCGCGTTAAGATTATCGTTTACACAGCAAAACCTGGTGTTGTAATCGGTAAAGGTGGAGCAGAGATCGAGAAAGTAAAAGGTGAATTAGCACAGTTTACAGATAAAAAGTTAATCGTTGACATCAAAGAAATCAAGAGACCGGATAAAGATGCTCAGTTAGTAGCTGAGAACATCGCATTACAGCTCGAGAACCGTATTTCTTTCAGACGTGCTATGAAATCTTGCATGTCAAGAACTATGAAATCTGGAGCACTTGGTGTTAAGACTTCTGTATCAGGACGTCTTGGCGGAGCTGATATGGCTCGTACAGAGTTCTACAGCGAGGGAACAATTCCTCTTCAGACACTGAGAGCAGACATTGACTACGGATTCGCTGAAGCAAACACAACTTACGGAAAAGTTGGTGTTAAGGTTTGGATCTACAAAGGCGAAGTTCTTCCGGAGAAAACAGTTAAGGAAGGAGATAGATAATCATGTTAATGCCAAAAAGAGTAAAACGTCGTAAACAATTCCGTGGTACCATGAAGGGTAAAGCTCTTCGCGGTAACCAGATTACAAATGGTGAATATGGTATCGTTGCAACGGAACCTTGCTGGATCCGTTCTAACCAGATCGAAGCTGCCCGTATCGCTATGACACGTTACATTAAGCGTGGTGGTAAAGTTTGGATTAAGATATTCCCAGATAAACCTGTAACTACGAAACCAGCTGAAACACGTATGGGTTCTGGTAAAGGAACCTTAGAGTACTGGGTAGCTGTTGTTAAACCGGGACGCGTTCTTTTCGAGATCGCTGGTGTACCGGAAGAAGTTGCTAAAGAGGCTCTTCGTCTTGCAACTCACAAGCTGCCATGTAAATGTAAAGTAGTTTCTCGCGCAGACTTAGAAGGCGGTGATAACAGTGAAAATTAATGCATTTGTTGAAGATTTAAAAGCAAAGTCAGCTGCAGAGCTGAACGAAGAATTAGTAGCTGCTAAAAAGGAACTTTTCAATTTAAGATTCCAGAACGCAACAAACCAGTTGGACAATACAAGCAGAATTAAAGAAGTAAGAAGAAATATTGCCAGAATTCAGACAGTAATCACTGAAAAGGCAGCTCAGTAGAAACTGAAAACTCACAAAATGAAAGGAGTTACAGACTGTGGAAAGAAATCTTAGAAAAACCAGAGTTGGTAAGGTTGTCAGCAACAAGATGGACAAAACTATCGTTGTAGCAATCGAAGATCATGTAAAACATCCACTTTACAAGAAGATTGTAAAGAAGACATATAAATTAAAAGCACATGATGAAAACAATGAGTGCAACATTGGCGACAAAGTAAAAGTTATGGAAACAAGACCTCTGTCAAAAGACAAGAGATGGAGACTTGTTGAAGTTATGGAAAAAGTGAAATAGTATAAGGAGGGAAACCTGCATGATACAGCAAGAAAGCAGACTTAAAGTAGCAGACAACACAGGTGCGAAAGAGTTACTGTGTATCCGTGTACTTGGCGGTTCAACAAGAAGATATGCAAGTATCGGTGATGTAATCGTTGCGACTGTTAAAGATGCAACACCAGGCGGCGTTGTTAAAAAAGGTGACGTAGTTAAAGCTGTAGTTGTTCGTACTGTAAATAGTACACGTCGTAAAGATGGATCTTATATCCGTTTCGATGAAAATGCTGCTGTAATTATAAAAGATGATAAGACACCAAGAGGAACCCGTATCTTCGGGCCAGTAGCAAGAGAGCTCCGTGATAAACAGTTCATGAGAATTGTTTCTCTGGCTCCGGAAGTACTTTAAGGAGGTGCGCATAAGATGTCAACATTAAAGATCAAAAAAGGTGATACAGTTAAAGTTATCGCTGGTAAAGATAAAGACAAAGAAGGCAAAGTTATCGCTGTTAACCAGAAGGACGGAAAGGTTACAGTTGAAGGCGTTAACATGCTGACAAAGCACACAAAACCAAGTGTACAGAACCAGGAAGGTGGAATCGTTCGTCAGGAAGGACCAATCGATATCTCTAATGTAATGTATATCCATAAGGGAGAAGCTACAAGAGTTGGTTTCAAGATGGATGGAGACAAAAAAGTACGTTACGCTAAAAAAACTGGCGATATCATTGATTAATTTGAGGAAGGAGGTCCAAAGCTTTGAGTAGACTGAAAGAACAGTACCAGAACGAGATCGTTGATGCAATGATCAAAAAGTTCGGTTATAAAAATATTATGGAAGTACCAAAACTCGATAAAGTTGTTATCAACATGGGTGTTGGTGAAGCAAAAGATAACGCAAAACTTTTAGATGCTGCAATCGCTGACATGGAGAAAATCACAGGTCAGAAGGCTGTAGTTTGTAAAGCTAAAAAGTCCGTTGCTAACTTTAAAATCAGAGAGGGTATGCCAATCGGATGTAAAGTTACATTAAGAGGAGAAAAGATGTATGAGTTCGTTGACCGTCTGGTTAACCTTGCACTCCCTCGTGTACGTGACTTTAGAGGTGTAAATCCTAACGCATTCGACGGAAGAGGTAACTATGCTCTCGGAATTAAAGAGCAGCTGATCTTCCCTGAGATCGAATACGATAAGGTAGATAAGGTAAGAGGTATGGATATCATCTTCGTTACTACTGCTAATACAGATGAAGAGGCACGCGAACTGCTTACTCAGTTCAATATGCCATTTACAAAATAAGGAGGTAAATTATGGCTAAGACAGCAATGAAAGTGAAACAGCAGCGCAAGCAGAAGTTCTCCACAAGAGAATACAATCGTTGCAGAATCTGTGGACGTCCACATGCATATTTGAGAAAATATGGTATCTGCCGTGTTTGCTTCCGTGAGTTAGCATACAAGGGACAGATTCCAGGTGTTAAGAAAGCAAGTTGGTAGGAGGAAAGAACAATGACAATGAGTGATCCAATCGCAGATATGCTTACAAGAATCCGTAATGCAAATACTGCTAAACATGATACTGTAGATGTTCCGGCATCCAAGATGAAGCTTGCTATCGCTAATATCTTGTTAGATGAAGGATATATCGAGAAATACGATGTTGTTGAAGACGGAGTATTCAAAACAATTCACATCACACTGAAATACGGTGCTGATAAGAACGAGAAAGTTATCACAGGCCTTAAGAGAATTTCTAAACCAGGTCTTCGTGTATACGCTTCAAGCGAGAATGTACCTAAGGTATTTGGTGGACTTGGAACAGCAATCATTTCCACAAACCAGGGTGTAATCACTGACAAAGCTGCAAGAAAGCTTGGTATCGGTGGAGAAGTTCTCTGCTATATTTGGTAAGAAACCCGCAAGCAACTTAGTGAAGGTGTGCCTTATGGCACAGCCTGAACTGATTGCAATAAATGAAACTGAAAACAGAAAAGCCATAAGAGCTTTTCCGAGAATCTAAGTTAAGGAGGAATAAGGTATGTCACGTATCGGAAGACATCCAATCGCTATCCCGGCAGGCGTAACTGTTGAGATCGCTGAGAACAATGTAGTGACTGTTAAAGGTCCAAAGGGAACACTTGAAAAAGCACTTCCAACAGAGATGGAAATCAAACAGGAAGGCGAAGAAATCGTTGTAACAAGACCAAATGACTTAAAGAAAATGAAATCTTTACATGGTCTTACAAGAACACTGATCAATAACATGGTTATTGGTGTAACAGAAGGATACCAGAAGGTTCTGGAAGTTAACGGTGTTGGATACAGAGCAGCAAAATCAGGTAACAAATTAACACTGAACCTTGGTTATTCTCATCCAGTCGAGATGGAAGATCCTGAAGGCATTGAGACAGTAGTTGAAGGTCAGAACAAGATCATCGTTAAAGGACTCAGTAAAGAAAAAGTTGGTCAGTTTGCGGCTGAGATCAGAGACAAGAGAAGACCGGAGCCTTACAAAGGTAAAGGTATTAAGTATGCTGATGAAGTTATCAGACGTAAAGTTGGTAAGACTGGTAAAAAATAAGTAAGGAGAGTGTGAAAATGGTTAGCAAAAAATCAAGAAGTGAAGTTCGCGTAAACAAGCACAGAAAATTACGTAACCGTTTATCTGGTACAGCTGAGTGCCCACGTTTAGCGGTATTCAGAAGTAATAATCATATGTATGCTCAAATTATTGACGATACAGTTGGAAATACACTGGTTTCCGCTTCCACTCTTCAGAAAGATGTGAAAGCAAACCTGGAGAAAACTAACAACGTTGATGCAGCAGCATATTTAGGAAAAGT
>NZ_CDRRQK010000008.1:0-103303 GCF_977044405.1 Dorea sp. | reverse complement strand
CTGGCTGATTTTTTAAGCAGAAACCGAACGGAGGCGAAAAAGGTGAGTATATATGAATACGATGAAGAAAAACATCTCCGGATGGAACGGGAACAATCTTATGCTGATGGATTAGAGCAAGGAATTGAGCGAGGAATTGAACAAGGAATTGAGCGAGGAATTGAACAAGGAATTGAGCGAGGAATTGAACAAGGAATTGAACAAGGAATTGAGCAAGAACAATATCGGATGGCACAAGAGATGTATAAAAAGGGCTTTCCTTTGGAGCAGATCAGCGAATTAATCGGAGTAGATAAGGAGCAGATAGAGCAGTGGTGTAAAGAAGAGAAAAAAGAATAGAGAGTATGAAAAGAGCGTTTTTCTTTGAAAATCCAAAGGAGAGACGCTCTTTTTGCGTTTATTATAATTGACAAAATAATAAGTTTAAACTAACATTAGTTATATGAGAATAACTGAAGGGAGGAAAACTATGTTTCTGGAAATAAGAGGGATTAAAAAATCATTTGGAACAGGAGACAGCCGTGTCAATGTCTTAAAGGGGCTGGATCTTGATATAGAAAAGGGAGAATTCTGCGTATTGCTTGGGCCATCCGGATCAGGAAAGTCTACGCTTCTTAACATCATCGGAGGAATTGATGGCGCAGACGAAGGAAGTATTACAATCGAAGGAGAACGTCTGGAAGATATGACAGAGAAAAAGCTTTCCTTATATAGAAGAAAGCATCTGGGTTATATTTTTCAGATGTATAATCTGATACCGAACCTGACGGTAAGAGAGAATATCGAAGTTGGAGCATACTTAAGTGACAGACCGCTGGATGTAGACGAATTGTTACATACCTTGGGATTATATGAACATCAGAAGAAGCTACCGAACCAGTTATCAGGAGGACAGCAGCAAAGAACGGCAATTGGCCGTGCAATTGTGAAGAATCCGGATATCTTATTGTGCGATGAACCAACCGGAGCGCTGGATTATCATACATCAAAGGATATCTTAAAACTGATCGAAACGGTCAATCAGAAATATGGCAACACGATCATCATGGTAACACACAATGATGCGATCAAAGATATGGCAGACCGGGTGGTAAAACTAAGAGATGGAATGATCCGGAAGAATTATAAGAACGAAGTGAAGATTCCGGCAGTCGATCTGGAATGGTAAGGAGGACGGATGAAGATGAAAAGTCCTTTGAAAAAGCGTTTGCCAAGAGAGTTAAAGAGTGAATTTGGTAAATATCTGGTAGTATTTTTGCTTATGGTTGTAACGATCGGCTTCGTATCCGGATTCCTGGTTGCAGATGGAAGTATGCTGCAGGCATATGATGAAAGCTTTGAAAAATATAACATCGAAGATGGAAATTTCCGGGCGGAAAATAAGGCAGGACAGGCACAGAAAGAAGAGATTGAAAAGTCAGGAGTCACATTATATGAGAACTTTTATATAGAGCAAAAGCTTTCTAATGGAACCACCATGCGGTTTTTCAAGGACCGTAAAGAGGTCAATAAAGTATGCCTCATGAAGGGGAAGATGCCGGAAAAGTCCGGAGAGATTGCAGTTGACCGTATGTATGCAGACAATAATAATCTGGAAATTGGAGACCTGCTGAAAAAGGGAAAACAAAGCTATAAGATCACTGGTCTTGTAGCGTTATCAGATTACAGTGCACTGTTCCAGAACAATAATGACACCATGTTCGATGCAGTAAAATTTGGTGTGGCGATTATTACGGATGAAGATTTTGCAAGCTTAAATCAGTCGAAAATCCAATACGATTACGCCTGGAAATACGATAAAAAACCAGCAACTGAAAAACAGGAAAAGAAAGTATCCGAAGATCTGATGGAAGACATCGCAGAGGTGGTGACACTGGAAAGCTTTATCCCACAGTATCAGAATCAGGCGATACATTTTACCGGAGATGACATGGGCGGTGACCGGGCGATGATTATCGTCATGCTGTACATGATCATTGCGATTCTTGCATTTGTATTCGGAATCACGATCAGTAATACGATACGAAAAGAATCCGGAGTAATCGGAACACTGCGCGCATCTGGCTACACAAGAAGTGAACTGATCCGGCACTATATGGCACTTCCGGTTATCATCACACTGATTGGTGCGCTGGTTGGAAATATCCTGGGATACACAGTGCTTAAGAATGTATGTGCCGGCATGTATTATGGAAGCTACAGTCTTCCTACGTATGAAACGATATGGAATGCAGAGGCATTCTGGATGACGACAGTTGTTCCGGTTCTGATCATGTTACTGATCAATTATGGAATCCTGCATCACAAATTAAAATTATCACCACTGAAGTTCATAAGAAGAGATCTCTCTTCGAAAAAACAGAAGCGCGCGGTAAACTTAAGTACCAGAATCGGGATATTCAGAAGATTCCGCCTGAGAGTCATTTTCCAGAATATGAGCAATTACATCGTATTATTTGTAGGAATCCTGTTTGCGAATCTATTGTTATTCTTCGGATTATTGCTGCCATCAGCCTTGTCTCATTTCCAGACGGAGATACAGGAAAATATGCTGGCAAAATACCAGTATATGCTGGAAGTACAGATGGATGCAGTGAGTGGAAGCAAGCTTGAAAGCATGATTTCTCTTATGCAGTTTTCGAACGGAACAAAGACCGGTAACAAATCGGCAGAAAAGTTCAGTGCCTATTCGCTGAATACCGTTTCCGACAAAGTAAGAAGCGAAGAGGTTGCCTTGTACGGTATTGAACCAAACAGCAGATATATCAAAGCGGATGTAAAAGATGGTGTCTACATTTCATCGGCATATGCAGACAAATACCAGTTGAGCAAGGGCGATACCATACAGTTAAAAGAAAAATATGAGAAAAAGAACTATAAATTTAAAGTAACCGGTATCTATGATTATACAGGTGCGGTCTGCATATTCATGGACAGGGATCAGTTAAATGATACATTTGACCTTGGAAATGATTATTATGCAGGATATTTTTCCAATACGAAGATCAAAGATATCGATGAAAAATATATAGGATCTGTGATTGATCTTGAGGCGCTTACTAAAGTATCCAGACAGATGGATGTATCAATGGGAAGTATGATGGGACTGGTAAATGGATTTGCAGTCATGATCTATATGATCGTCATCTATCTGCTGTCAAAACTCATCATTGAAAAAAATGCACAGGCAATTTCCATGACGAAGATTCTCGGATATACCAATGGGGAAATTAGCCGGTTATATATCCTGTCAACGATGCTGGTAGTTATCGTAGAATTATTAATCAGTTTTCCGATAGAGGGTATCTTTATGAAGGAAATCTTCCGTGCAGTGATGCTGGATAGTTTCTCGGGATGGATTACTTTATGGATCGATCCGATGATATATGTGAAGATGTTCGTGATTGGATTCCTTACATATGGTGTGGTTGCACTTCTTGAATACCACCGGATTAAGAAAGTGCCGATGGATGAAGCACTCAAAAATGTGGAATAACAATAAAAAATAATAGATAAACTGAGGAGGCGTAAAGGATGAAGAGAAAAGTAGTTGCCCTTATGCTTGCCGGAATGATGATATCCGGAAGTGGAACTATAGGGCATACCGTATATGCAGCAGAGAGTCAGGACGCAGCGACAGAAGAGCAGACAAACGACCAGTCACAGGACAATGTAAATAAAAGTGAAAGTGTCTACGTCACTGCAAAGGCAAATGGAACAGCAAAAGAGATTAAAGTAAAAGAAACATTAAAGAACCCGGGAACTTCTGAAAGTCTGGAAGATTATTCCGAACTTCAGAATATCAGGAATACAGACGGTGATGAGACTTATGTAGATGCCGGTGACGGCAATCTTGTATGGGAGAACCAGGGAAAGGATATCTCCTATGAAGGTAAGACAGATAAGAAATTACCGGTATCGGTGAAGGTACGCTATTATCTGAATGGAAAAGAGAAAAAAGCCAGAGATATGGCAGGCGTATCCGGAAAGGTAAAGATCCGTTTTGAGTATACGAATCAGGCGACAGAAGAGATAGATACAGACGGGGAAAAGAAGCCAGTAGCAGTACCGTTTACGGCGTTATCAACAGTGATGCTGCCATCAGATACATTTTCCAATGTGAAAGTATCAAACGGAAAGGTCATGGATCAGGATGGACAAAGTATCGTTCTAGGCCTTGCATTTCCGGGTCTGTCTGACAGTCTGGGATTAAAGGATTATGAACCGACAGAGGATATTGACCTTCCGGATTATGTGGAGATTACAGCAGATGCGAAGAATTTTTCGCTTGATTTTACAGCAACGATTCTGTCATCAGGACTGCTGTCGGATCTGGAAGATGATGACCTGAAAGATGCCGATGATCTGACAGAAAGCATGGAAAAGCTTACCGATGCATCGTCCAAATTAGTCGACGGAACCGATGAACTGGCAAGCGGACTTTCGCAGATGCAAAGCTACTTAGGAGAATATACCAGTGGCATGGATGCACTGAACAGTGGAGTACAAGGGCTGAATACAGCGCTTGGCACACTAGATACAAACGGATCAAAATTAACCGAAGGTGCCACACAGATTAAAAATGGTCTGGGAACTTTATCAGGAGCACTTGGCAAAGTACAGATTCCATCTGGAACAGCACAGATATCAGAAGAAGCTGCAAACGTCGGACAGAATGCAGAAAGCACATTGCAGAAGCTGGAAGGATTAAAGGCAAGCGTACAGTCGGCACAGGATATGGTGACAGGTATTGATACAGCAGCAATCAACGAACAGATCCGTACAGAAGCCGTCAATCTTGCAAAATCCCAGTTGGATACGACTTTGTCATCCATGGTAGAAAAGCAGGAGATCACAGAAGAACAAAAGGCACAGATTATAAGCCAGTATCAGCCGGATATGACAAGTCTTGATATCAGCGGTTATGTGCAGAATATTAAAGATCAGCTTTCGAATATCCAGGGAGTCCTCACAGCTACCAACCCGGACGGACTTATGGCATCGTTAAATCAGCTGAATGCAAGTGTCACAGCATTAAAAGTCTACACAGACCAGTTATCTGCAGTCTCCGGAAATGTCGCATATCTGAAAGAAGCACTGACACAGTTAAACGGCGCAGTAGCCAAATTATCAGCCGGAAGCGAGAACCTGACAAGCGGTATCGAAGCATATGCTTCAGGTGTAAGCCAGATTTACAACGGTGCACAGACATTAGGAGCCGGAACCCAGAAACTTGCCACAGCCGGAAGTCAGCTGAATACAGGAATGTCGGCACTTGCCACAGGCGGCAACACACTGGCAGAAGCAATGAAAGAGTTCGATAAAGAAGGCATACAAAAGCTCGGAGATCTTGCAGGAGACGATCTGAAACAAGTAATCCAGAACGTAAAAGATGCCAAAAAAGCAGACGAAGCATACCAGAGCTTCGGAGGCATCAAAGAAGGTCAGAAGGGTGAAGTGAAATTTATTATCGAGACGAAAGAGGTTAAGAAAAAATAAGTACAAAACTATATAACGGATTGGAATAAAAAAGAAATAATGGGATCAGGAGTTTGATCCCATTATTTCTTTTTTTGTAAAGATTTTTACGTGGTTATTACAGAAGAACAGTTACGAAAGGACTGATAAACTACTGGTGTAAAAGAAGGAGAATTATAAAAAGTTACATGAACAATGTGGAATTATTACATTGAACGTAAAAAGAAGAATTCAGGCGTTATACTTCAAATAACAAAGGAAATTTTATGGAACGAGGAGAGATGGCATGAAAAGGAAAATGGACAAAAATTGGCAGGATTTTTGTAATTGGGTAATGTATTTACCGTTACTGGGAACATTTGGAAGCTGTTGCAATTTAGTGTTTCAGAATGAAAAACAATGGTCGTTTTATTTGCTTATATATAGTTTGATGCCGTTTTTGTGTTTTAGTCTGATATATATATGCTGCTATTGGTTTGTGAAAAGGAAGTTTGGTTATTTGATTCCATATTGTAATGGAAATATAAGGAAAATTGTGTTTGGGTTAATCGTTCTTTTTATATTAATGAATGTAATGATGAAGAAAAACTTATGGAATTGATTTTTGGAGATTCGTTGAGGACAATTTTGATGAAAAATGTAAAACTAAAAATAATGGTGATACTGGTATGCATCTGTTTACTTTCAACCCAGATAGCAACTATTATTTCGAATTACATGGATATAACAACTGATGAATATATGATAAGCAGAATTGATAATTATTCATGGAGCATTCGGGTTGCATGTCTCATATTATCTATATATTTGTTTGGAAGAAAGGAGAAATGATTTATGAGAAAAAGGTTAATTTTATTCTTAACAAGTGTTGTGATTTTTGCAGGAAACACTTTAAGTGTTCAGGCAGAAACAAAGCAAGAGATACTGCCAGATAGTGAAATTGTTGAAGAATTTGATGTTTTTAATACAGATAGTGTTGGAGAAGCAGAAGAAATAGTAGGGATTCAACCAAGAAGTGCTATTAGATATAAGGTGACAAAATTAGGCCGTAAAAGTGAAGTGGGAGCATATACAGGACAATCCGTTTCAGGAGAACCGGGGGTAACTATTTCTTTGAGTCAAATGAAAGCAACAACTTTTTCGGCAAGTTCAAATGTAGCGTGGAATGTAAGAGGAAAAGCTCAGGCTGCATTGGGATTCGGGTTTAGTTCAAGTTATACAATAGGACACTCAGGATCACGAAAAGTTCCTAAGACATACAATGGCAGAAAAGTTAAAAGAGCTGAATTGAAAGCTTATAGATTATATGACAAATATACTTTTAAAGTAACATGGACAAGTATACATGTAAAGAATCCACAACATTATGGTACATATTGGGCAAAAAAACCAAGTGGATATCATTATAAAATGGTATATTATTATAAATAGAAAAAATGTGTATAAACATATCAGGTTGATACAGATTAATATATTGGACGTGTGAAAAGAAATATTAATGATGGTAAAGTTGAATGGTTATAGTTAAGTACGGTTTGCAGAGTTCTACTGTTTAAAAAAGTAGATGATATATACTAAAAATTACAATTACACCAGTATTTTTTACAAATAGGTTATATGTAATCTTTCTTTGTGTTAAGGTATAAAAAACTTTTAAATACAAACGAAGGAGTGGATAAGATGCTGGATATTGCAATCTGTGACGGGAAGCTGGCAATGACGGATGGATTAGAGACGACATTAGAAAAGATAGCACAGAAGAAAATTATCCCGATGAACATAGAAGTATTCTTAAGTGGCAAAGAACTTATCACATATGTAGAAAGTGGGACATATTTTGATATCATTTTCCTGGATACGGAGATGATACAGGAAGATGGTATTACGGTAGCTGAGAAAATCAGAGAAAAAGATAAAAATGTACTGATCATATATGTGACAAGTCATATAACATACATACAGCAAGTATTTCCGGCACCCCCTTTTCAATTTCTTATAAAACCGGTAGATGATAAGCTGATGGAACAATGCCTGTTACAGGCATATAAAGAACTGGGAGATAGGGATAGCTATTTCAGATACACTTACGAACGGATACATTATAAGATCTTTATGAAGGATATTCTTTACTTTGAAAGCAGGAAGAGAAAGATATATATTGTTACGAAAAAGAAAGAATACGAATTTTATGGGAAATTAAAAGATGTAGAGATGCTAATGCGATCTGGAAAGATGATGTTTCTTAGAATACATCAGTCATTTCTGGTAAATTACAGACATGTGGAAGTGATGGCATATGATTATGTGGTTATGGATAACGGAAAGAGACTTAGCATTAGTCAGGAGCGGCGTAAACAGATTAGTAAACAGTATGGTGTAATGGAGGAAATATTTCACATTGAATAACAGTACAGATATTATATGTGATACTGCTAAAGAGAAACATGAATGAAGCATATGAGTATGAATATATAGATAAAAGGCATTTTTCTAAAAAAGAAGAGAAATGCCTTTTATGTATAAAATGAAGTTGCCGGCAGCATTAATACGACTTAATTCGCATCAGAATATACAACTTTGCCACCACAAATCGTATACTTCACCTTACCGGTAAGCTCTTTTCCGGTAAATGGAGAATTTGAAGATTTGGAAGCATATTCAGTAGGAACCCATGTTTCATCCGGGTTAAATACTACAAAATCCGCAGCAGCACCTTCCTGGATGGTTCCGTAAGGAAGATGGTAAAGCTTTGCCGGATTGATGGTCATCTTTTCCAGAAGCTGTAGCATTGTCAGGTGTCCAGGTTTTACAAGGTTTGTGATACCAAGTGCAAGGGAAGTCTCAAGACCGATGATACCGCTTGGTGCTTCTGTGATTGGTCTGGATTTTTCTTCGGCGCTGTGTGGCGCATGGTCGGTAGCGATGAGGTCAATCGTTCCGTCTGCAAGTCCGGCGATGATCTGCTGGCGGTCTTTTTCTGTACGAAGCGGTGGATTCATCTTGGCGAGTGTTCCGTGTTCCAGAACAGCGTCTTCTGTTAAGGAGAAGTGATGCGGGGTAGCTTCTGCATGAAGATTAGCACCCAGCTTCTTATATGTGCGGACCAGCTCAACCGATACACCGGAGCTGATATGCTGGATCACAACATCTGCGCCGGAACGAAGTGCCAGGAGACAGTCTCTTGCAACCAGTGATTCTTCCGCAATCGAAGGCGAACCATAGATACCAAGTTCATCGGACACTTTTCCATGATTGATACCGTTATTGCGGATGAATGCAGGATCTTCTTCATGAAGACTGATCGGTACATTCAGTGCTTTGGCTGCTTCCATTGCTTTGTAGCAGAATTCAGCGTTCAGAAGGGGAATACCATCGTCAGTGAATCCGCAGGCACCGGCCTCTTTTAAAGCATTCATATCCACCTCTTCCTGTCCTTTTAAAGAATGTGAGATGGCGGCAGCCTGATAGATACGGATAGCTTCTTTGGATGCGCGTTCCAGATTATCTTTTAAGGTGTCGACATTGTCTACGGTTGGTGAAGTATTTGCCATACAGATGACAGTTGTAAATCCGCCTTTTGCAGATGCTTTTGCACCGGTATGGATGTCTTCTTTGTAAGTGAATCCGGGATCACGGAAATGTATGTGGGTGTCGATCAGTCCCGGTGCGACAACCAGTCCTTTTGCTTCTATGATTTCTTCGGAATCGTCTGTGATGTCAGGTGCAATCCGGGTGATTTTTCCATCTTTTACCAGTATATCCATATGCTCAGACAGACCAGATGCCGGGTCCATTACAAGTCCATGTTTGATGATCATGATAAAAATTCCTCCTTAAATGTATGGTATTAAAATACAGTAAATGTTATAAATGTAGTATAATGTATGAGAAATATGCTTGTCAATTAAGAGCCAATATAGTTTGCAGGCAGAAATTTCAAATATAAGAAAAAGACAGAACTTAAAAATAGAAGGAGTAATATATAGTAGTATGGGATTTGAACGTTTAGAAAAGAATTTAATCGATATTATAAAAGAAGAACAGGCAAAACTTGGATTCAGGAAAGAAGAAATCCGTCTGTATTATCCGCTGATTTCGTTGAATCATTTTTTTGAAGCGGATGATAATGTAGAAGAGATGCAGAAGCGTCTGGAACATTTTCCGGATGAAGTAAAAGAAAAACTGGGGGATATCCGTGTAACACATAAGAAA
The DNA here is from genome assembly GCF_977044405.1 of Dorea sp. Classification (NCBI taxonomy): domain Bacteria; kingdom Bacillati; phylum Bacillota; class Clostridia; order Lachnospirales; family Lachnospiraceae; genus Dorea; species Dorea sp. Next base: position 93,613 of record NZ_CDRRQK010000008.1, on the reverse strand, counting down.
GATAGATTTTGTCTGCATATTCCGGAGCAGGGAAGTGTCTATGTGCGTGAAAATACAGCAGAGAATGAATTCATTAAGAAACTTGTAGAGCTTCTTATGAATCATGGAATTAAAAAAGAAGATATCCTTAAGATGTTCCAGAAAGAATCAGATGGAATCAGAGTCGGAGATATGGATAACGGAGAGTTTGACTTCTGGGTAAGATTCCCGGAAGAATCAGAAGATGAGTATTATTACTGCTTTAAAGATGAAGGGTGTCATATGATTTACCACAGATTCCTGCCGGCAGACTATGCAGATTTCGGATTTTAAATTTGGGGATATAGAAATACAGTTTTTATTTATAATCACAGGTTATAAATAAAAACTGTATTTTTAATTATCAAAACTCTTGTCAGGATAAATGTTTCGTGCTAAGCTTTACTGTATCGTGCTAAAGCAAAGACGTAATAAAGCTTTTGCATGAATACGTTATCATAAAAACTCAGGAGAGTCTTTTCATAACTGCTGGAAATATTCGAAAAAGAGAGGCAGCAGAAGGCGAAGGAGAGTGCGGGAATGATTTTTTGACACGCTCGAAAGCCGTATGAAATGAAAAGCGCCGAAGGTGTAAGCAGGTAATCAAATCTGCAAATCTCTCAGGCAAAAGGATGGAGGAATGAATTATGGGAATTTTTGGACGTATTGACACTTTTATCACCTGGTTTGACGGAGTCGTATGGGGACTTCCGCTGATCATCTTAATTCTGGTTACAGGTATGTATCTGACTGTACGCTTGGGCCTTCTTCAAGTAAGGCATCTTGGAAAAGCGTTAAAATTCATGGTGAAAAATGAAGAGGATGGACATGGAGAAGTTACCAGTTTTGGAGCTCTTTGTACTGCATTATCGGCAACTATCGGTACCGGTAACATTGTAGGTGTGGCGACTGCAATTTCTGCAGGTGGTCCTGGAGCATTGTTCTGGATGATCATGGCGGCCTTTTTTGGAATGGCAACCAAATATGCAGAAGGTCTTCTGGCTGTAAAATACCGTACAATTGATGAAGACGGGCATGTGCTTGGCGGACCATTCTACTATATTGAAAATGGAATGGGTGTAAAGTTTAGATGGCTGGCAAAGATATTTGCATTCTTTGGTGCCGGAGTAGGATTATTCGGAATTGGTACATTTACACAGGTAAATGGTATTTCATCAGCAGTCCGTAACTTTTTTGATCCGGATATGGCACATACAGTGGCTTTGTTTGGCAATGAGTATTCATGGGCGACAGTAATTTCCTGTCTGGTACTTACTGCTTGTGTAGGTCTGGTCGTATTAGGAGGAATCAAACGAATTGCGAAAGTATCTGAGATTGTAGTTCCATTTATGGCAGTATTGTACGTAGCTCTTTCGCTTATTATTATGCTGACACATCTTACAGCAATCCCTGGAGCAATTGTCACAATCGTAAAATCAGCATTTACAGGAAGCGCACTGGCAGGTGGAGCGATGGGTACAATGGTAGTTGCAATGCAAAAAGGTATTGCAAGAGGAATCTTCTCCAATGAATCCGGACTTGGAAGTGCTCCAATCGCAGCGGCAGCAGCTCAGACAAAAGAACCTGCAAGACAGGGACTGGTGTCAATGACTGGAACATTTATTGATACAATCGTAATCTGTACGATGACAGGACTTTCTATCGTAATTACAGGAACATGGAATACAGGACTGGAAGGTGTGGCAATTACGACAGCAGCATTCCAGAAGGGACTTCCGTTCCCACCGGTTGTAGCGTCATTCGCATTGATGCTTTGTCTGGTATTCTTTGCATTTACAACCATTCTCGGATGGGATTATTACGGAGAACGCTGCCTGGAATATCTGTTTAACAAGAATATGAAAGCAGTAAAAGCATACCGCTGGTTATATATTCTGTGTGTATTTATCGGACCATATATGACTGTTGCAGCAGTTTGGAATATTGCAGATATCTTTAATGCACTGATGGCATTCCCGAACTTGGTTGCACTGCTTGCTCTTAGCAAAGTAGTTGTAAAAGAGACAAAAGATTTTACAGCAAGACTGAATGTGGAAGAGAAGAATAAGCGGGTCGTGGAAGGAATTAAGGCAGAGAACGCTTAACGGGGAGCCATGGGAACGTGAAAAAGTGGATTTTTCAGTGTCCCGGCTGGCTTGAAGTAAAATGATAGTGAAGCATCTACTAACAGTTTTTTTGAAGATATAAGAAGATATAAGATAGGATAAAAGAGGATCAAAGAATGGATAAAAAATCTTTGATCTTCTTTTTGTTTGCTTTTTTATTTGTAAAATTTTGAAAATAAAACAAAAAATACACAATGTTTGTGTAAATTTAAATGAAATGTGCTAAAATGTAAGAAAACAAAGGACAGGTACAAAGATGAAGAAACAAAAGAAAGATCCATTGTATAAAAGCTTCGGCTATGCATTTGCCGGGATATTTGCAGTGGTATCAAAAGAACGGAATATGAAGATTCATTGTGCGGCAATGGTGTGTGTGGTGATTGCAGGATTTGTATTTCATATTACACCGGTGGAATGGTGTATCTGCCTGACATTGTTTGGGCTTGTCATGGCGCTTGAAATTGTGAACACAGCAGTAGAAGCAGTGGTAGATCTGGTCACAGAAGAAAGAAAGCCACTCGCAAAGCTTGCAAAAGATGCGGCAGCAGGAGCAGTGCTGATTGCAGCAATTATGGCGGCAATTGCAGGAATGATCATATTTCTTCCAAAACTTTTGGAAAACCTGCCTTTATAGACATCGAAAGGAGAATGGCTATGGAAAAATTAGGAAACGGATTAAAGAAAGTATTATTTGCAGGAATCGGAGCAGTAGCAGTAACAGGAGAAAAATCTAAAGAACTCCTGGATGAGATGGTGAAAAAAGGAGAACTGACCGTTGAGCAGGGAAAGGCTCTCAATGAAGAATTAAAGCATAATATCAAATCAACGGTAAAAGACAAGGTGAATGTAAAAGTAAAGACATCAACACCAGAGGAACTAGACGAGCTTCTGGATAAAATGACTCCGGAACAGATGGCATTATTGAAACAGAGAATCGATGAGATGGAGAAAAAGCAGGAAGAATTCGAAGCGGCAGAGACCGTAGAGGATGCAGAAGAAGCTGTCGGTGAAGAAATTGCTGATGAAGAAACGACAGAAGAAGCTGCATATGACGGAACAGCTAAGAGTGAAGAAATTTAAAGAGGAACAGGTTCATGAGTAAGGAAGAATCCAAAGAATACCGTAACAGGTTGAAGGAAATCACATCCGTACTTCATAAATATGGAATTACCCGAGGGGTTACGCCTCAGAAACTCCGGATGATACTGGAGGATCTGGGGCCTACTTATATTAAGATTGGTCAGATTATGTCACTGCATTCAGACATCCTGCCCAAACGGTACTGCGATGAATTGATGCGTCTGCGTTCCGAAGTAACACCGATGGGATTCGAAGAAGTAAAAGAAGTGATCGAACAGGCATATGGCTGTCCGTGGAGTGAGATTTTTACTTCCATTTCTGAGACACCTCTTGGTTCGGCATCCATCGCGCAGGTACACCGTGCAGAACTGATAAGTGGAGAACAGGTTGTTATAAAAGTCCAGCGAAAAGGCATCTATGAAATTATGGCAAGGGATATCGGGCTTCTTAGGAAAGCAGTGAAGCTGATGCCGCCGATCAGTTTGAAAGGAATGGCTGATTTTGACCAGGTACTGGATGAACTTTGGAATGTAACAAGAGAAGAGATGAATTTTCTCACAGAAGCATCGAACATGGAAGAATTCGCCAGACGGAATGCAGAAATTGTGTATGTAAGAACACCAAGATTATATCAGGAATATACAACCATGCATGTTCTGGTTATGGAGTATATCGAAGGTCCCGCAATCGATGATAAAGAAAAGCTTCTGGCAGATGGGTATGATCTGGAAGAAATAGGAGCAAAACTCATCGATAACTATATCAAACAGGTCATGGAAGATGGTTTCTTCCATGCAGATCCTCATCCGGGAAATGTAAAAGTTCAGGATGGAAAGATCGTATGGATTGATATGGGGATGATGGGAAGACTGACGGAACGGGACAAAGAACTGATCGGTAAGGCAATCCGCGGTATTGCAGAGAATGATATCGGCATGATCCAGGAAGCAGTTATGGCATTGGGAGAATTCAAAGAAAAACCAGATCAAAGTATACTATACGAAGATATCAGTGAACTGATGTCAAAATATGGTTCCTTGGATATGGGAGAAATAGACATTGCTGAAGTGATGATGGATCTGATGGAGGTCATGAAAGAAAATAAGATCCGTATGCCGCATGGCCTTACAATGCTGGCAAGAGGGCTGACCAACATGGAAGGGGTACTGGCAGATATTGCTCCACAGATCAATATGATTGAGATTGCCTCCAGACATATTTCGGAAATCATGTGGAAGGATTTCGACTGGAAAAAGGAACTAAAGCATGCAGGAAAGAATATTTACCGTTCGATGCATAAAGCGGTAGAAGTTCCTGGGCTTGCAGCAGATGCACTTCACGGTCTTATGAAAGGCCAGACCAGAGTCAATCTGGACCTGCATGCATCTAATGATCTGGCGCAGCTGCTGCGGCGTCTGGTAAGAAATGTGGTCATGGGACTCTGGGTCATGGCTCTTCTTATCAGCTCCAGCATCATCTGCACCACCAATATGAAGCCGAAGATATGGGGAATTCCGGCAATCGGGGTGATAGGGTATCTGTTTGCGTTTGCAATTGTGATGTATGTGTTGATAAAGCACATCTTTTCAAAATAATATGTTTGCTGTTTAATACACTAGTTCATGGTGGCCTCTCGGTCCATGAGAAAGCGCTGGTATCCTGTCTGCTGCTAGATGTCACGATGCAGAAGTTCTAAGGCAGTCCGACTTTCCTAAGGACGAAAGGGCCTCCGCTCCAAACTCGGCATGCGCCTCAAACAGTGTCGCTCCGTCCCTTTAACGGAAAGTCAAACTACCTAAGAACTTCTACACATCGCGCCAAAAAACGCTGCAAACAGGATACCAGCGCTTTCTCATGTCGTGATTGGCAGGCGGTAGTGTATGAAATAGTTGGAGGGCGTAATTGTGAGTGCTTACCCCGGGAGTATCATAAAAAGAACTGCCGGGGTAAGCATCCTCAGTTACGCCCTCCATTTAATACATTAATTATCGCCTGCCAGTCGCGACTTGCGTATGCCTTGGTATAAGGGCTGGGTAGCATTCGGAATGAGGCTTAGAAGTAGTTAGAGAGTCTGGATTCCCGTTAACAGAAAGCAAATCCACTGTTTGAGACGAAGGTCGAGTTTGGGTTTGCTTTCTGTTGCTTTTAGGGAATTCAGGCTCTCTTACTACTTCTTGCTTCATGGAGTCGCGGACCAGATCTTATACCAAGGCATACGCAAGAACCGGGAATCCAACCCAAATTAATGTATTAAACAGCAATTACATCTTCTTTATAACTTCCGTCACCAGTTTCGCAAAATCCACCGCCACGCGGTCTGCGGTTTTCTGTACTTCTGCGTGGTTTAGTTTTTCTTTGCTGACTCCTGCTGCCATGTTGGTGATGCAGGAGATTCCGCATACTTCCATTCCCATGTGTCTTGCTGCCATAGCTTCGCATGCGGTGCTCATGCCGACTGCGTCTGCGCCCCAGCTTCTGACCATGCGGATTTCTGCCGGTGTCTCATAGTTTGGTCCGGTCAGCTGTACATATACACCTTCTTTTAGCTCTATTCCACAGTCTTTTGCGCTTTCTCTTATTATATCTTGTATTCTTCTGCTGTATACTTCACTCATATCAGGAAATCTTGTTCCAAGTTCTTCTATATTTGGTCCGATCAACGGGCTTGGTACTGCTGTTGTAATATGATCGGTGATCATCATGAAATCTCCCGGTTTAAATGATGGATTCACACCGCCGGCTGCGTTGGTAAGGAGAATCTTTTTGGCTCCCATCATACCCATCAGTCTGGTTGGGAGTACTACGTCCTGCATCGTATAGCCTTCGTAATAATGTACTCTTCCCTGCATTAATACAACCGGGACTTCTCCTACGTATCCGAATACGAATTGTCCTTTGTGTCCCTGTACTGTGGATACCGGGAATCCTTCGATTTCTGTATATTTTACAATTTTTTCAATCTTGATTTTTTCCGCATAATCTCCGAGTCCCGATCCAAGGATCACTGCTTTTTCCGGCCTAAAATCTGTTTTTTCTCTTATACTTTTCAGGCATTTGTCTATTTTTTTATACATATATGTCCCACCTTTTTATTTACCATTTTATTCTGTATTCATCACTACGATATAAGCGCAAAGAATATAATTCCTTTTCACATCATAATCTCTTTAAGATTCTTTCCTTCACCGCATCATCTGCGAATGCCACATCCACTGCATTTTTCATCATAAGACGGATCTCTTCATCTGTGATTCCATAGGTTTTCTGGATAAATGCCAGTTCTTTTGTAAGTGTTGTGTTACTTACTGTGCGGTTGTCGGTGTTCACTGTTACTTTCAATCCATTATCCAGAAATTCACGCATTGGATAGTCTTTTGTGCTTTCTACTGCTTTTGTCTGAAGGTTGCTGACCGGACACATTTCGATACCGATTCCTTTTCTTTGCAGTTCTTTTTGTACCTCCCTGTGTCCACGCATTGCGATTCCATGTCCGATTCTTCCGGCTCCTGCTTCTACTGAGTCCAGGATGTTCTGCACACTTCCGCATTCTCCTGCGTGCAGGGTAAATGGCATGCCAAGTTTTTTAGTCTCTTGAAATAATTCCATGAATTCTGACATGGGATATAACGCCTCAGCTCCTGCCAGATCTGCTGCACATACGCCGTATCCCAGATATTCCCTGGCGGTGCGGATCATACGGCGGTTTTCTTCTTCGCTGTGATGACGCATGGCACATGTGATCACACCATATTCAATTCCAAAGTCCTTTTTCCCTTTTTCAAGTCCTGCCAGCAGTGCTTCGATTACTTTTGCACAGTTCATATCCTCTGTTTCTGACAAAAGTGGTGCAAAACGGATCTCTGCATAGCAGACATTTTCCTGCTTCATGCTCTTTAGTACATCATATCCGGCTTCACTAAGGCCTTCCTCGTCCATGATACATTTCCCCGGAAGGTCGAATTTTTCCAGATATTCATTCAGGCTTCTGCAATCGTCTGACACACTGAGTTCACTTTGTGATACCTTTCGATTCAGTCTTCTTTCTATAAATTCCCGGCTCAGTGATCCATCCAGATGGCAGTGTAACTCCACCTTGGGAAGCTCTGTTAATTTATCTCTTGTCATATGTTTTTACTCCTTACTATACCAGCTATTCTTATATCCTTACTGTCAGTTGTGTAGTCTCTGTCATAAGTCAGATCTTTCCTTACTCTTTCTCTCTGAAATCTACATCCTTTATTTCAGATTCCCTGGCCCAAATCCCAGCGGCAACAGCTCCTTTAATGTGTAGATATCATAATGTTCCGTATCTGTTGCAAGAATAATCTCGAATTTATCCGGGTCACAGAACTCCATCATCACCTGTCTGCATACCCCGCATGGTGGTGCGTACTCTGTCAGGACTCCGTCTTTTCCTCCTACGATACAGATTGCACGGAAATCTTTTACGCCCTCGCTTACGGCTTTAAAAAATGCAGTCCGCTCTGCACAGTTTGTCGGTGTATAAGCTGCATTTTCTATATTACATCCTGTATATATGGTTCCATTTTCTGCCAGAAGTGCTGCTCCTACCTTGAATCCTGAATATGGTGTATAGGAGTATTTAAGCTGTTCGATTGCTGTCTTGATCATATCTTTCGTAATATCCTGAATTGTCATTTTTTCTGTCTTACTCATCTTGTTTTCCCCACTTTTATTATATGTCAGCAGCGATCAGATTCCTCACCGCACCTACTGCTGTACGCACTGCCATATCTGTATCATGCACCACCGGATTATATAACCCCTGTTTTTCCCGTTCCTGATTGGCCATTACAAGGAAGCAGGCTCCGGCTCTTACATGCAGCTTTCCTGCTACGATAAAAAGAGCGGCTGATTCCATCTCTGAAGCCAGACATCCCATTTTCTTCCAGGCTTCCCATTTGTTCATAAGTTCATAACCTGCCGGCATTGCTTCTGGTTCATGCTGTCCGTAGAACGCATCCTTGGACTGGACGACTCCGGTGTGATAATCGCAGTTATTTTCTCGTGCTGATCGTACCAGTGCATTGGTTACATCAAAGTCTGCAACTGCAGGATATTCAATTGGTGCATATTCTTTACTGGTTCCTTCCATGCGGATTGCTCCCGTTGCTATGACAATATCCCCGCTTTTTACTTCCGGATGCATGCCCCCGCATGTACCGATTCTTACAAATGTATCTGCACCGCACCGGTAGAGTTCCTCCATTGCAATTGCTGCGGACGGTCCTCCGATTCCAGTCGATGTCACACTGACCTTTTCACCATCCAGCATGCCTGTATATGTCGTGAATTCCCGGTTTACTGCAATCTTCTCTGGTTCTTCCAGATAGCTGGCAATCTTTTCACATCTTCCCGGATCTCCAGGCATGATCACATAACGTCCTACTTCTCCTTTGGCTACCTGTATATGATACTGTCTGTTTGCATCTTCTGAATAATTTTTCATACGAATCCTTCCTTTCCAGCCATCATAAGCTCATAACGCCTTAATTGTTCCAGTGATTCTTCTGCCAGAGTGTAATTGTAATATCTTTTTTTCTTATTTTATCACAAAATTTATCTAAAATCGCTATACATGTCTGACGTATTGTTATAATTTTTACATTTCACCGTCCAATTATTACATGTTACTTTTCTTCCTTCTCAAATGACCTATAATCTACAAAACTTGCTATTGGCACCATATAACACACTAAAACTAACACAATGAGGTGATAATTATGATTCATGTTGCACTTTGCAATAATGATGCTTCTTATATATCCGAAATCGAATCCCTGTTACATGGCATTGCCATGCAGGAAAAGCTTATGATACATACAGACATCTTTTATAACGGAACAGAACTGGAAGAAAAATTCCGGACAGGCGCTGATTATCCGCTGATCATTCTGGACGCCGATACAGAGCCCGGCGGTTTGCTCACTGCAAAAAAGCTTCGAAATGCCGGGGTCGATTCTCTGATCCTGTTCATTTCTCATTCCGGTATATATTTCCGGGAATTATTTGAAATCGGAGTCTTCCGCTTTTTAGAAAAGCCGCTGGATTCTTCCTTGTTCCAGAGATATTTTATGGATGCTGTCGAAAGAATTCACAAAGAAGGAAAATATTTTCTCTTCAAGCGCGGACGCCAGCTGCAGTTGATCCGTATCCGGGATATCCTGTATTTCGAAAGCAACCGGCGTAAAGTTATCCTTCATAAGCTGGATGGAAAGAAAATGGACTTCTATGGCAAATTAAACGATGTTGAACATGAGATTCTGAAACTGGAAGCCCCGTTTCTCCGTACCCATCAGTCCTTTCTTGTCAATTGTAATTATATATTTGGATGGAAAGCTTCCAAACTTCAACTAAATGGGGGCATCCAGATTCCGGTAAGTGAAGATCAGAAAAAGAAAATCCGCGGACAGTTAAAATATTTTACACGCAGAGATCCATGATGCAGGATATTTTCCCTGATATGTCAAAAAAAGAACTCATCCCTGCTTTGTCCTCAGGATGAGTTCCTTCATCAAAATATTTCATAAAAATTTTTCTATCTGTTTTGTACTTTTTCAATATATGCAAATATCATATCCGCAGCATCTTCCAGTTCTATGTGACTGGTATTCAGCATCAGATCATAGTTCAACGGATCGCCCCATGTTCTTCCTGTGTAATAATTATAGTAACGCTGTCTGGATACGTCTTCTCTGTCCATCTCCTTTAACGAAATACCGTCGTAAGCTTCTTTGCTTCTTTTTTCCCGGAAATCATCATCCGCATAGATGAATATATGATAGCAGTTCTTCACATCGGAAAGAACCGCATCGGCACACCTTCCAAGGAATACGCCGCCCGATTTTTCTGCCAGTTTCCGTATCAGAGCCGCCTGTTCTTTATACATCTTATTATAATCAGGGATCACATCGCTTCCAATTCCGAAGCCCCCAAAGAACTGACTGTGTCCGGTTGGTACTTTGTATGCTTCTTCCAGAATATTTTCTATATCCAGATCTGCATTTCCCACTTTTTCTGCTGCCAGATATACGATCTGTCTGTCATAGCAGCGGACCTGCATCTTTTTGGCCAGTATTTCCGCGATCTCTCTTCCGCCACTTCCATACTGACGGCTGATGGTAACAATGGTATGCTCCTTCATCTTACATCTCTCCCTTCGCTTCACGCTCAATCAGTTCTTTCATAATGTCCGGATACTGTTTATCCAGATGATAGAACAGAAGAACTAAAAGTACACCGCCTGCAACAACCATTGGGCCAACTTTATAGATATTTATAATCATATGTAATGCACTGTCCGGCTGTGTCACATTTCCGGCTGCACTACTGATATATCCTCCCATAGAAAGAAGTCCAGTCATAACCGCAGATGCCACACCTGCACCGACCTTAGTTCCAATAGAACCACCGGCGAAGATCAGACTTTCCTGACGTACATGTGTCTTCCATTGTCCAAACTCTACTACATCACCTATCATACCGAATACGACTGCATTCAAAGGTGCAAGTCCGACCGCTCTTGCTACACAGCTCATTACCATCCACGGAATGCTGTATGGATTCAAGAAAAATAAAAGCTGTCCGGTAAGTGCAATTATGCTTCCGGCAAGTGCGATATTTCTCTTTCCGAATTTTCTAATCAGTGGTGCACATAAGAAGATGCATACAACGAGTGTCAGTATCTCTGTCAGATACAATGCACTGTAAAGCCATGTGTCATTGTGGAAAATATATTTACAATAATATGGTAAGATGGTTCCGGATACGCTAAATGATACACTCTGGAACATCCAAAGTAACAATACAGCCCAGAAATACTGATTGGTAACAAGAAGTTTCAATCCTTTTTTTACTGGAACCTTTTCAGCCTTTTCCTGTCCTGCGATCACAACGGTCTCTTTACAGTTGATAAAGCAGATCAGAAGAAGAATCAGTGCGATCACTGCCCATACCGTCATGGTCTTTACCCATGCAGCCTGGTCATTTCCGAATAATTTGACCAGTGGTGTTGTACAGGTAACTGCAATGATTTTACCAAGCGGGGATAATCCCATTCTTACGACACTTAACATGTCTCGTTCTGATGATACCCGTGTCATCATTGCCGAGAGACTTCCGTATGGCAGGTTGATGGCTGTATAACATACGGTTGTACAGAAGTTATACGTTACAAAGATATAGATTGACTGAACCATTCCCATAGTATGCGGTACCGTAAATAACAGGATTGCAGACAGCGCATATGGTACGCTCATCCACAAGATCCACGGTCTTGATTTTCCCCATTTGGAATTGGTTTTTTCTACGATGATTCCCATGATCATATCAGAAAATCCATCGAAGAAACGGGATGCCAGCATGATCAGACCTACGGTTGCAGCTGCAACTCCTACATAATCTGTGTAAAAAAGTGTCAGCAGTGTTCCGACCATACCAAATACTACATTACATGCCACGTCGCCTCCGGCATAAGATAATCTGACCGGCCATGACAGTTTTCCATTTGCTGCGTTATTCGCCTTTTTTTCTTCCACGTTTATCCTCTCCTTTTCATTCCACTAAAGCCAGAAAAAGATCTGTAAGCTTTTTTCTCACAGATCTTTTTCTTATCATTTCTCCAAAGCATTCTGTTATTTTGTCATGTATCAAATTCTGTCTGTTGAAGGCTCTGCAAGTTTATACCGCTTTTACTTAGACTGTGATTTCAGATATTTTAACCGGGCGGTGTTCTTCCAGGGATTTTTTAGCTGCAAGTCCCATAAGTACCGGCTGCAGTCCATCCATAACGCCAAGTGGTGTATCTGTATCATTTTCGATTGCTTCGATAAAGCATTTGATTTCTTTTGCATATGCTGCCATATAACGCTCCAGGAAGAAGTATAATGGCTTCTCGCCTGTGACTCCGTCTGCGCTGCTGATAACTGCTGATGATGTAGAATCATTGGATACCGCTACCATTCCTTTTGATCCGAATACTTCTGCTCTCTGATCGTATCCGTAAGCTGCTTTTCTTGAATTATCAATAACTGCGATTGCTCCATTTTCCATCTTAAGAGTAATCACTGCGGTATCTACATCCCCTGCTTCTCCGATTGCAGGGTCTACGAGTACGGCTGCTTCTACGTATACTTCTGTCGCATTGCATCCTGCAAGGAAACGTACCATATCAAAATCATGGATGGTCATATCCAGGAAGATTCCTCCTGATACCTTTACATAGTCTGCGCATGGTGGTTCCGGATCTCTGGATGTAATCTTGATAATATGTGTATCTCCGATTTTTCCATCTGCAACTGCTTTCTGTACTGCTTCGAAGTTGTGATCGAATCTTCTGTTAAATCCTACCTGGTATTTTACATTGCTGTCTTTTAATGCATCGATGACTTCTTTGATCTTTGCTACATCATGATCGATTGGTTTTTCACAGAATACATGCTTTCCTGCTTTGATTGCTTCTACTGAGATTGGGGAATGTGTATCCGTTGATGAGCAGATCAGTACTGCATCAATCTCTGGATCTGCAAGGATTTCTTTATAATCCTTTGTAACTGCTTCTACACCCATACCTTTTGCCCATTTTTCAGTCGCATCATTCATAAATGGGTCTGCAAGCATCTTGACTTTTGCATCCTTTACCTGTGTGCAGATACTTTCTACATGTACTTTTCCGATTCTTCCTGCTCCGATAATTCCTACGTTAACCATTTTTTCTTCTCCTTTTCGCGTTTATAATTTTTTATTTTATATATTCTTGTCCAGTTCCGTTTTTATCCCTTTTGGGAATCTCCCGGTATTTTTTAATGATTTTGTTTGCAGATTGTATTTTTCTTCTATAATCCTGTCTTTTCTGAAATGAATTTTCTTGCTTTCAGTGCATATTCCAGTGGATTAGCTTTTGCCGGATCCTGCTCGGCTTCTACTACCATATAGCCTGTATATCCGGATTCTTCCAGTACTTTAAAAATTGGATCAAAGTCGATATCTCCATCTCCTGGTACGGTAAATGTTCCCATTCTTACGCCATCCAGGAAGCTTAAGTTCTCTTTCTTTACTTTTTCTACCATGTCTTTTCTGATGTCTTTGAGATGTACATGTTTGATTCTGTCTGCATATTTCGTAGCCATCTCAAGTGGATCTTCCCCGCAGTATGCAAAATGTCCGGTGTCGAATAAAAGGCTTACGTATTCCGGATCTGTATTTGCCATCATGCGTTCTACTTCGTCTGCATTCTGTACAACCGTTCCCATGTGATGATGGAAGGTAAGTGCGATTCCATATTCGTCTTTTGCGATCTTACCCAGTTTGTTCATTCCCTCACAGAAAGTCTTCCATTCTTCATCGTTCATGACATATTTGTGTCCAAAAATTGGTGTATCAAGCATGCCCTGTACGCTGTAGCTCTGTTCAGATGCTCCGATGACCTTTGCTCCCATCTCTTTTAAATATGCAAGCTGTGCACGGAATTCTTTCTCTACTTCTTCGAATGGTTTTGTAATCAGGAATGCTGAGAACCACTGGTTGCAGATCTCTACACCCCGGAGATCCAGTGCCTGCTTCAGGACTTTTGTATCTTTTGGATACTTGTTTCCCACCTCAGATCCTGTGAATCCTGCCAGTGCCATCTCACTTACACACTGTTCAAATGTATTCTCACTTCCAAGATCTGGCATGTCATCGTTGGTCCATGCGATTGGTGCAATTCCAAGTTTTACTTTCTCTTTGTCGAACATCTTTCTTACCTCTCTTTTCTTTTTTGTTACTACTTTTTCATCATTTCTTTTTGATGCTTTTTGTTTGTTGTTTTTTATTTTCTTTCGTGTTCTCTTTGTGACTATATCTTACTAAGAATTGCTGCTTACGCATATTGGGAGAATCTTTCGATGCGTGTATTTTATTTTTAGATGTTTTTTTGGGTACTTTTTTCAGGTTGTGTTTATGCTCTTTTTCCTGCACTATTTTTGGGTTTTTTCTTTAGGTCTGGATGCGTGCATTTTTTCATATGCGTGATCCTGGTCCTGCTGCCAGCAGCTTTTCCTGTATCCTTTGACCTCTGCATAACCTGCTGCCGGCAGCTTCTCTTACATACTTTTGTATAAAAAAGCAGAGATTTTTACTTTTTGTAAAAACCTCTGTTTTCTCTATGCTTGTCACTATTTTCTTTTATGTATTTTTTTATTAATTTTTATACCATTATCCGGCATGTTTTCTGTAATGTGCCGGACTCATTCCTTCTGCCTTTTTAAAGACCTTTGAAAAATAATGATAGTCATTAAATCCCGACTCTTCTGCAACCTGCCACATCTTAAGATCTGTCTCGCGCAGCAGACGTTTTGCATGTTCCATCCTAAGATTCAGAAGATAATTGGCAAACCCAATCCCCATCTCCTGACTGAACAGGTAACTCAGATACGTACTGTTGACCCCGGCCGCATCTGCCACATCTCCAAGGCCTATAGACTCCCTGTAATGTGCACATGCATAGTCCGCTGCGATCTTGACCGGCTGGCTTAAATCTTCCGGAATCTCCGGATTATTATATTCAAATGCTTCCTCTGCCAGATTAGCAAGCTGTGCTTTGACTTCTCCTATATAGGACCAGCTATGTTCTCTTCCAGCGTTTTCTATCTGTAATATCTGCTCTAGCTTCCGGTACCACTGCTGTACGATCTGGCTTTCGCTCCTTTCTCTTTTGAATGCATCCACAGTTTCTTCTGCCATAGAAAGAAATGTATCTTTTTCATTCTTTCTCTTAAGTCTGTCTGCCTGGTCAAGAAGCTTTCCGGCCTCTTTTGGAAGCTCTTTTCCCATAGCCTTGTCTGTCTCATAATAGGCAATTCCATCTTTTTCATAAAATGTACTCTTTATCATAAGTCTTGCCTGCTGATATGCCATTCTAAGAGCCTCTGTTCCCATACAGATATTGCTGACCCCAATCTTATACTGCATTTTTTCTTCTTTGCATATCTTATAGCAGGCAGATGCAAGCCCTGTCAGCTTCTGATACATCACGCTGCTTTTATATTCTCCTGACAGATCCAGGAAGCAGCAGTATGTACCATTTCCAAGATAGATCAGTTCCTGCTCTGTCTCTGGTTCTTTTTCGCAGAGCTGTTCCCGGAAGTGTCCACAGAATTCCAGACTTTCCTGCTCTTTTCTTGCTCCTTCCAGCGGGTCATCGCTATGTTCTTTTTCTTCCTGTCTGATTACGATCACTGCACTGTTCTGATATTTTCCACGGATTCCCAGACGTACTCTTTCTTTTTCCCGCTCTTCTTCTGCTAGAGTCCCGGCCAGTATCTGGTTAAAGAACAGGAATTTTTCATTCATTGTTCCTGTTGGTTTTTCCGATGGATATACTTTGGATTCATTCATACTTTCGTCTGTCTTTGGTCCGGCATTTTCTTTTTTTATATTTTCCTGTGCCGTCTGTAATACCGTGTACAGACTGTCTTCATTCAGTGTATTTTTCAGTACGTACTCATCTGCACCTTCTTTCATTGCCTGCTTTACATATTCGAATTCGTCATGGCAGCTAAGTACGATCACGTAAATATCCGGGTATTTTTTTCTGATTGCCTTTATCAGTTCTATTCCGTCCATCAATGGCATCGCAATATCTGTGACCACAAGATCCACCGGCTCTTTATTTAATACCTCCAGTGCTTCTTCTCCATCTCTTACATCTGCTGTGATCTCAAACCCTGCTTTTTCCCATGACGATAACATCTTCAGATAACTCCGCACCAGAAAGTCATCGTCCGCAAGTAATGCTTTTTTCATCATTCTTCATCCTCACCTCTATTCACAGGCAGATAAATCGTGGCTGTCGTTCCTTCTCCTTCACTTTTCAGTGTAAGTTTTGCCTGTCTTCCATAATATAAGTTTAACCTGTCCTGTATATTCGGGATCCCGACTGCTGTAAGTCCCTTTGTCTTCTTACCTTTCTTTTGCAGCAATTCTTCAATCTGTTCTTCTGACATACCTCTTCCGTTATCTTTTACCGTAAGATAAAGTCTGGAATCAGAAGTATAAGCTTCTATGGTTAACTTTTTCTTGTCATTCTTAAGATCCAGTCCATGTATAATGGCATTTTCCACCAGCGGCTGTAAGATCAGCCTTGGTATCTTGCACTGCTGCGCTTCCCACTCTATCTTATATTCCACCTGATAATTTTCTCCATTCCGGAATTCCTGAAGATGAATATAATTTTCCAGGACCTGCACTTCTTCTGCTACCGTAAGAAATGTACCCTTTTTCCGGATGCAAGTCTGAAGAAGCTCTACGAAATCTTCAATCACGGTGGCAATCTCCTTTTGTCCGTGGATCAGTGCATAACACTTTATGGAATTCAATGTATTATACATAAAATGCGGCGTAATCTGATACTGCAGGGCTTCTAGCTCTGCGTCTTTTTTCTTTTTTTCTTCCTGGATCAACTGCCTGATCAGCTCTTCGATACGGTCAAGCATCCGGTTGAATTCTTCTGCTGCAAGTCCAATCTCGTCTTTTGAGACTATTTCTGCTCTTGTATCCATCTCGCCATCCGATACAGCTTTCATTGCCGTCATCAGCTTTTGCACCGGTCTGTACACAATCCTTGATATATAGATTGCTGCCATAAGAGCAAGGATTCCAAATCCCGCTGCTATTCCAAATATATATTTTCTCATCTGCATCAGGTCACTTAATACCGCCTGCTTCTTCACACTCGCAAAGATCCCACACCTGGAGAAGCTTCCTTCGCAATAAATGTAAATATTCTTTTTATCCGCTCCTGCTGTCTCTGAATGACGGATCCATTTTTTATATTTTTCTTCTGAAAATGATCTGCCTATCTGGGATACTTCCCTTGTTGCAATGACTTTGCCATCTCCGATCAGTTTGATCTGGTCAAGTTCCTGATTCGCCGGGTCTTCCATATAATCATATCGTAGATTTTGTTCTTCTATATTGGTGCATACGTATCCCAGTATTGTTCCATCTGTGTCCTTTACCACCTCAGCAAATGCAAGCAATTTACTTTCCTCATGCACCAGATCATCCATGATCACCGGACCGTCATTTTCCTGGATCTTTGTTTCAAACTGGAGAATCTTGCCAGCATCTATATCACTTCTGTATACCGGATAATCCATCGTTGTTACAACCTGGTTCTTCTCTGGTATTACCAGATACATCGAAGTGATCGACGGATCCATCTTCGAAAATGTCCGCAGCCGGTTCGCGATATCACTCAGCCGGCTTTCATCCTGATCTTCCAGATACTGCTTCAGCATCTCTTTTAATTCACTGTCACAAGATGACTTAATATCTATGTTGCAGACATCTTTTAACATATCATCGATCGTGCCCGTCAAAAGTCTTACTCTCTGACTTAAGACCGTCACATAATTTTCTTCGATCATCTTCGCGGATCTTCCGTAGAATACAAAAGCCATGGCCGTTGCTGTAAGCAGCGTTATCCCGATGATCGCAATCAGTACTTTACTTCTTATACTCTTGACTTTCATATTTTCTCCTGTATTCTTTTACGTTATCCTGTGTCAGTATCCGGGCACTTACGTAATAGTCTTTTTCCGGTGTCTTTTCCTTGCGCAGTTTTTGAATATAATGAATGGTCTCATATCCAATCTCATATCCGGACTGTGCTGCCAGTGCAGTAATCTCCCCATTTTCCACGGCTTTCAGGGAATCTTCCTGTTCATCCACGGATACGATCTTGATCCCGGTATCTTTTAACTCATCTACAAGTCCCATGGCTGTAACCGCACTGGTTGCCATGATCCCGCGGATCTTTGGATACTGCTCCATCAGGTCCCTTACTTTCTGCTCTGACATCTGAAGATTCGCATAACCGCTTTCTACAAACTGTACTTTCATATCTTTTTCTGTCCGCATATATTCTTTAAAACCTTCTACACGCTCCCGGTGTCCCTTTTGCTGCAGGTCTCCTGCCACAACTCCGACCTGTCCTTTGTGTCCAAGCTGCTCTGCCAGTTTTTTTGCAAGCTCATATCCAGTCTTATGATTATCAATTCCTATGTACGGAAGCTCTGTAGACCCCATCCCGTTGTCAAATGATACTGCTATGATATTCTTTTTCTTTAATTCTTCCAGATAATCCGGCACATAGTACGAATCAATCGGTGCTACTGCAAGTGCATCCACATTCTGGCTGATCAGTTTTTCCACCTGTTTTTCCTGTACTTCCCTATCAAGCTCGGAATCCGGCGACAATATGATAACGTCCATATTGTATTTTGCTGCCGCAGCTTCCATTCCGGAACTTACAGATAACCAGTATTCACTGCTGTTTGATTTTGTCACAACGCCTACGATGTAGCGGTCCGTAGAGCTTTGATATGTCTTTTTGTCTGTACATCCGGTACTTAACATTCCTGCTGTAAGCAGGATAACGATGCCTCTGATGATCTTTCTCATATCCCCACCTGCTTTTATCTTCCTGTATTACAGATTGTATTTCGTCTTGATATCGATGCCTGTATACAGATATTCTTTTTCCGGATACAGTCCGTTCAGTAAAATATCTGCAAGAATTCTAGGCGGTCTGTATCCCTGTTCAAACCCATTCTGGTCGATCAGGAAGTCCGCGGTTCCTTCTTTTAACAGTGCCTCATTTTTGGCTGTCTGGTCATAGATAACAACATACGGCCGCTGCTCGACTCCCAGCTTTTTAAATGCCTGCACGATTCCTTCCTGTCCTCCTGATACGACAAAGATTCCGTTGATTCCGGATATGCTCATCATTGCATTTTCAATTATGCGTTCTACTTCTTCTGCATTATTAAAACTTCCCTGCACACCTGCGATCTCAAGCTTCGGGGAAATGTTCTTTATCTCTTCTACGAATCCATCCACACGGGAATTATTCAACATACTGCTGAAATATCCTGTAATAACAAGAATTTTTCCGACACCTCTTGTCATCATCCCAAATAATCCTGCTGCCGTCTGTCCGCTTAATTTATTATCCATTCCGACAAAACAGCATCTCCTGGTTCCTACGATATCCGAGTTAAATGTTACTACCGGGATCTTCTTCTCATTCACCAGCCAGTTCAGCTTTTCCCTGACAGCTTCTGTATCTACCGGCATAAGTGCAAGTCCCTGGATGCCTTCTTTGACCAGCTCATCAATTGCACGCAGCTGATCATCTTCCCTTACAGAAGCATTCTCCTTGACCAGAACTTCCATACCAAGCTCTTCCAGTTCTTTTTTTCCGGTCTGAATCCCACGATTTACTTCCAGCATAAACGAAGATCCCGATAACTGCGTTACGATTCCGATTTTCTTTTTACCTGATGTGTTCTTTTGTCTTTTTCTTGATTTGTGCACATATCCCATCTCTTCTGCGGTTTTTTTCACCATTTCCGCCACTTCCGGATTGATTCTTCCCCGGTTATTCAGTGCCCGGTCTACGGTTCCTCTGGATACGCCCGCTCTTTCTGCAATCTGCTGTATTGTTACTGCCATATTCTTTTTCCTCACTAATTCATAATCTGTATATAATAATATCACACACGCAAAAAGCACGCAATATTGCATTGCGTGCTTTTCATATTTTGTAATCTTATACAATTATACCATTCATAAATGACTTCTTTATCCCGGCTTTCTTGTCATATTGCATAACAACAGCTATTATTTTTTACATTAAATGCTGCTTTTCCAGGATATACAGCACTTGCTCCAAGCTCTTCTTCGATTCTCAGTAACTGGTTATATTTTGCAACTCGTTCTGATCTTGAAGGTGCTCCTGTCTTGATCTGGCAGGTGTTCAGTGCTACTGCAAGATCTGCAATTGTTGTATCTTCTGTCTCTCCAGAACGGTGAGATGAGATTGCTGTGTATCCGGCTTTGTGAGCCATCTTGATTGCTTCTAACGTCTCTGATACAGATCCGATCTGGTTTAGCTTGATAAGAATTGAGTTACCGCATCCAAGTTCGATACCTTTGGAAAGTCTCTCTGTGTTCGTTACGAACAGGTCATCACCAACCAGCTGTACTTTGTCTCCAAGCTCGGCTGTCAGTTTCTGCCATCCTTCCCAGTCTTCTTCATCTAGTGCATCTTCGATAGAGATGATCGGATATTTATCTACCAGTTTCTTCCAGTGCTCAATGAGTTCTTCAGAAGTGAATTTTGTACCTGCCTTTGGAAGTACGTATTCTCCCTTCTTCTCACCTTTCCATTCAGAAGATGCTGCATCCATAGCAATCATAAAGTCTTTTCCAGGCTCATATCCTGCATCTTTTACTGCATCTAAGATATACTGGATTGCTTCTTCATCAGATGCAAGGTCCGGTGCGAATCCACCTTCATCACCTACGGAAGTTGCAAGTCCTTTTGATTTTAATAATGCTGCCAGTGCATGGAATACTTCTGCACACCAGCGGAGTGCTTCTTTGAAGCTTGGTGCTCCTACAGGCATGATCATAAATTCCTGTACGTCAACTGTGTTGGCTGCATGTGCACCACCATTTAATATATTCATCATAGGTACCGGAAGTCTGTTACCATTTACTCCACCTAAGAAACGGTAAAGCGGAATCTCAAGTGCATTTGCTGCTGCACGTGCACTTGCAATGGATACTGCAAGGATTGCATTTGCTCCTAAGTTGGATTTGTCTTTTGTTCCATCTGCTGCGATCATTGCTGCATCTACTGCATAGATGTCTGATGCATCTACACCTTTCAGTGCATCGTTAATCACTGTATTTATATTTTCTACGGCTTTTACTACACCTTTTCCACCGAAGCGTGATTTGTCTCCATCACGAAGTTCCAGTGCTTCGAACTCTCCTGTAGATGCACCGCTTGGGGCTGCGCCTCTTCCTACAGTTCCGTCTAACAGGTATACTTCTGCCTCTACTGTCGGATTTCCTCTCGAATCAATAATCTCTCTTCCAATAACCTTCTCAATTGCTAAAAAATTCTCCATGTCAAGATCCTTTCCCATGGAACTACTTCTGCCTCTCTTGCTCAGGGATGAGACAGAAGGAGTCTGCCATGATTTATTCACACGATAGTTAGATTCTTCTAACTATCGTTAGCATAGCATAACAACAAGAGTAAATCAAGAAGAATTTGCGAATCAAAAATGAGAAAAATAACCATTAGTCCTTTTTACACAAAAAAGACGGTAACCAGAATTTTTCTGATCACCGCTCAAAAGGATATATATGTATGTCGGATTTTTCAATTATGAAACTAAATCACCCGGGACAGATAAAAAGCCGCTTTTCACGTCCCCACTGGCTTTAGCAAAGAGCTTTTCCAAGTGCCTGGCAAGCTGCTACTGCTTCATCGTCTGGTGCTTCATTCGCCAGTACGCAGTCACATGCAAGAACAGCTCCGTCACCTTTACATGTCTCTTCCCATGTTCTCATCCATTCTCCGTCTCCCCAACCGTAAGATCCGAAGAGTGCGATCTTCTTACCGCTAAGTTTTCCTTCACAGTCTGAGAACATTGGCTCGAATTCACTGTCTTCCAGTTCTTCAGCTCCCATAGCAGGGCATCCGAATGCGATTGCATCGTATGCATCCATCTTGTCTGCACCAAATTCTGCTGCTGTTAAGACATCAACTTCTGCTCCTGCTGCCTTTGCGCCTTCTGCTACTTCGTTAGCCATTGCCTCTGTGTTACCTGTTCCACTCCAATATACTACTGCTATTTTACTCATTGTTTTTTACCTCTTTCATAAAATATTTATATGTCAGGCAGCTACTGTAAGCTGCAAAACACTTCTGCCCTGCTGCCAGAGACGCATATAGACATCTCTGCACTTTTTATATTTTGCAAATGTTTTCTGGCATTCGCACTCATCGCAATATACTTTCCAGCATCCCACACATTTGAAGTTGCGTCCCTGGTTCACGATGAATCCGATGACGTCTCCCAGTGGGTAATCCAGAAAAATCCCGATTTCATGTGGAAATTCATTATTTTCCCCGATTCTAGACTTTAACCGGTTCAATGCATATTCCACTTCCGTGCTTTCATAGCCATACTTTTTCAGGAACTTAAAAACTCCCGGCCGGTTCAGACTGACCTCAAGCTGTTTCTTTCGATAGACATATACCAGCACACGGTTTTCCTGTCTTCGTAATACATACAGACGAATTCCCTTTTCTTTCATACGCTGGTTCCAGAATGCGATCTGATCTTCCACATCTGTACCATCTGCAAATGTCATGTTAAATAAATTTGCTGATTTCATTGATGCCAGTGTTGCCGAACAATGTTCTATCAGGCACTTCTCAATCAGATATCGGTTTGCCATTTTAGTTTCTCCTAACATTTGTTAGTTTTATCTAACATCTTATATCTGGATACTATATCATTCTTCTCCTGTTGTCAAGAATTATGTATAAAAAAAGAAGCTTAATGACATAAATACTCATTAAACTTCTCGGATTGTAAACATTTTTTGCAAAACCGTCTCATATGCATAATATTTCAAATACGGCTCTTTCTTATAATGCTTCTAACGCTGCATTAGAT
The DNA here is from genome assembly GCF_977044405.1 of Dorea sp. Lineage (NCBI taxonomy): Bacteria > Bacillati > Bacillota > Clostridia > Lachnospirales > Lachnospiraceae > Dorea > Dorea sp. Next base: position 70,842 of record NZ_CDRRQK010000008.1, on the reverse strand, counting down.
CCAACCAAAATCAAAACCATCTCTTTTCGTAACACTTCTGACGGATCTGGATTGACTTCTACATGCGCCCCGCTTTTAATTCCTACAACATTCACTTCATAGTTCCGGCGCACATCCAGTTCTTTTAAAGTTTTTCCGCTCCATTTAGCAGGCATTGGAGTTTCCACTATACTATAATCTGGAGATAGTGCAATCCAGTCTGTAAAACTGGCTGACATAAGATTCTTTGCCAGACGGACTCCCATTTCTTTCTCCGGAAAAATGATGGTATCTACACCGATTTTCCTTAATACCGTTGCATGACGGTTATTTTTTGCTTTTGCAATCACGTTCGGTACTCCAATTTCCTTACACTCAAGTGCTGCCATAATACTTGCTTCCAGACTTTCTGCTTCAGCAATCACAACAGCGTCCAGATTTCTTGTTCCAAGAGATCTGATAAATTCTGGATCTCCAATATCTGCCTGCATCGCATATGGTACCGAATCAGCAATTCCGTTTACCCGCTCCATATCTTTATCTACAGCAATTACCTCACATCCCAGTTTTTGTAATTCTAATGCAATGCTTTCTCCAAAACTGCCCAGACCAAATACTGCAAATTGTTTCTTCATCTCTATTCCTCCTTATTACCCAATTATAATCTTTTCCGTTGGAAGTGTCCGCATCTTTTCTTTTAAATTCACCTTTCCTGTAAATAATAATGCAATGGTCATAGGGCCGACACGTCCTATATACATCAACAGCATCAGCACACACTTGCTTCCTATCCGTAAGTGTGGTGTCAGATCCTGCGAGAGTCCAACTGTTGCCATTGCAGATGCAGTCTCATACATGATTTTCTGAAATGAAATTGTATCCGGCTCAATAACAGCAACAAGTGTTATTCCTGTTATGTATATCCCTAATGCGAGCATAATTGCAACAAATGCTACATGAAAGTTTTCTTCATCCACTTTTCTCCGGAAACATTCAATATCATGACCTCCTCGAAGCATTGTATGAAATGCTAGAAATAAAAGCGCAAATGTTGTCGTCTTAAGACCACCTGCAGTTCCTCCTGGAGAACCGCCTATAAACATCAAAATAATATTAAAAAAACCAGTTTCTTCGTACATCCCAGACTGCTGAAATGTACTAAACCCAGCCGTTCTGGTTGTCACAGCCTGAAATGCGGAAGCCATCAATTTCTGTCTGATATTAAAATGCCCGATCGTTGCCGGATTATGATACTCCAGCGCAAAGTTCAAAACTGTCCCTGCCATCAATAAGAATACCGTTGTAACTATCGTTATTTTTGAATGTAACTTAAGTCTGGTAAACCACCATTTTCCGGGAATTTCCCGATGCCAGATCTTCTTTCCGTTATCAATCACATCATACCACACTGTAAAACCAATTCCGCCAAGGATAATCAACAACATTGTTGTAATATTAATCAAAGGGTCTGTTGCGTATCTTGCCAGACTGTCATCTCCAAGGATGTCAATTCCTGCGTTGCAAAATGCAGAAATCGAATGAAAAATTCCATACCAGATTCCTTTCATAACTCCATAGTCCCGAATAAATTGTATGGCGTAAAAAACGGCTCCAATTCCTTCTACTACTACTGTCCCAATCAAAATTTTACGTACCATGCCTACCAGACCACCGAGAGAATCCATATTATAAGCTTCTTGAATAACAATTCTCTCTTTTACTGTAATCTTTCTTTTCAAAATCATAAAAAATGCAGTAATGCATGCAATTACGCCCAGTCCTCCAATCTGAATTAAAATCAGTAAAATTACTTTTCCTGTAATTGTAAATTGGTATTTGGGAACGATCGTAACCAATCCTGTCACACATACCGATGATGTTGATGTAAAAAGCGCATCCAGAAAACTGATCGGTTTTTTGTTAGATACCGGCAACCATAAAAGCACTGCTCCAAGAAAAATTACACTCATAAAACCAACTGCCAGAATTTTCATGGTATTCCATCTGATATTTTGTTTTCTTGTTTTCTTCATTTATGTTATTCCTCTTTCTGCTTTAATCTTCTCAAATTGATTATCTTTTAATCTACGCTTGCACTCTGCAAAAGTCAACAGTTATTCTTCCTTAATTGAAATGAACAGGGACGGCTTTTGTCATCCCTGTTCATTTCTCTATCCATTATTTTTAGATATTTTTTCATATTGTTTCTTTACTCATCGAGCAGATTCTGCATACTTCTAAGTCCAATGATCAGAGTAGATGTATTATGAAGTAATGCGGATGTTGTCGGCATGATGATACCTGCTACACCAAGTGCGATCAGTCCTGCATTGAATCCAACAATCGTGTGATAATTGTGGCTGATTCTCTTGATCAGACCGTTACTGATCTTCTTTAATGTAACCAGTTCTTTTAAATTATCTGCGCCAACGGTAATATCGGCAATTTCTCTTGCAATCTCCGCTCCATCGCTGATTGCGATTCCTACATTAGCTGCCGAAAGTGCCGGTGAATCGTTGATACCATCACCGATCATAATAACTTTACGTCCGGCTGCTTTTTCTCTTTCACAGAAGTCCGCTTTATCTTCCGGTAATACTTCTGCGTAATATTCATCTACACCAACACGCTTTGCAATAGCCTTTGCTGTACGTTCGCTGTCACCTGTCATCATGACAATTTTGCTAAGTCCGGCTTTTCGCAGTTCACGGATCACTTCTACTGCTTCATCGCGCAGTGGATCTTCGATACAGATTACAGCTGCAAGCTTTCCTTCAATCGCCATATACAGATGTGAATATTCTTCCGGAAGGTTTTCAAATTTTTCTTCCATGCCTTCTGGTATTACTACATTTTCATCTTCAAACACAAAGTGATAGCTTCCGATTACGGCTTTCTTGCCTTCAATCTGTGTTGAGATACCGTGAGCGACAATATACTCAACTTTTGAATGCATTTCTTCATGATCCAGATGCTTTGCTTTTGCTGCGCTGACAACTGCTTTTGCCATAGAATGAGGGAAATGCTCCTCCAGGCATGCAGCAATACGAAGCAATTCATCTCCACTCATACCATTGAATGATACGACTTCTGCAACTGTCGGTTTTGCTTTGGTAAGTGTACCGGTCTTATCGAATACGATCGTATCTGCCTCTGCGACTGCCTCCAGGTATTTTCCACCTTTTACTGTAATCTTGTACATACCTGCTTCACGGATTGCAGACAATACAGAGATTGGCATTGCAAGCTTTAATGCACATGAAAAATCTACCATCAGGATAGACAGTGCTTTTGTTGCGTTTCTTGTAAGCAGATAAGTAAGGGCTGTACCGCCAAGTGAATATGGCACCAGTTTGTCTGCAAGATGTTCTGCACGGCTTTCCAGTCCGGATTTTAACTTCTCGGATTCTTCGATCATGGCTGCAATCTTTTCATAACGGCTGGAACCACCTACTGCTTTGACGTTAACTGTAACTTCGCCTTCTTCTACTACGGTTCCGGCATATACGTAGTTACCCTGTGCGCGTCTTACCGGTACAGATTCTCCTGTCAGGGAAGCCTGATTGATCATAGCTTCTCCCTCTGCAACTTCCCCATCGAACGGAATAACATTTCCCATGTGTACAACGACCTGATCGCCTGCTTTGATCTGGTTTGCCGGTACAAGAACAGCCTGACCGCCTGTCTTTAACCATACTTTTCCTACATTTAACGACATGGTTCTTGCAAGATCATCTACGGATTTCTTATGCGTCCACTCTTCTAAGAGTTCACCGATTCCAAGAAGGAACATAATGGATCCTGCTGTGCTAAAGTCATTTCTTAAGATAGATACGCCGATAGCTGTTGCATCCAGAACCGGAACTTCTATCTTTCTTTCCATCAGTGTCTTGATACCTTTCCAGATATATTTTGCAGACATAATGGTTGTATATGCTGCTGAGATCGGATATGGCAGTAAGAACTTTCTTCCATAGTGGAAGATGATCTTATTCACCAGTTTTTCCTGATACTCTGCATTCATCTTTCTTCCGGATGTTTCCAGTAATCCATTTGGAACTTCTACTTCTTCGTAACGGAATTTTCTAAGTCCTTCGATTACATCTTCTCTTTTTCCGGTATAATGAATCGTTGCATCCGCAGTTCTGTCATATACATCTGCGCGGAATACACCATCTATATTCTGTAAATAGAAAAGAAGAATATCTGCCTGTTCAGTAGTCATGCGCTTCTGCTCCATGTGAACACGGATTCTTCCTCTTATCTCATGTTTAATCTTAAATTTCATGTTTGTCACCTCTGAATACAGGAAATTTTATATGTAATCAACCTGTCTGACCCGCTTTAACATTTTTATAATCTGTCAGGATTTTTACAGGCAACATTTCTCCCGCAAAAGCACCTGCAGAGTATCCGCAGGTGCTTTATTATATACCAAAGTATGCAGGAGAATTTGCCTCTTTTCCCCGGAGCGTGTCTTAAAATGCTTTCTGCAAAATATATGTCACACTCTAAACTATCCCAAGCAGGCTCTGCAGGTATATTAACATTCTATTATCCGAAGTATCTTATGCTTCTGTTGCTTCTTCTGTTGCTGCTTCTGCTGTTTCTTCTGCAGCTTCTTCTGTCTCTACTTCGCAAAAATCATCTACAACTTCTGCTTCTGCAGCTACTGCTCTGTCTTCGTTGATCTGTTTTGCTTCTGCTAAGATATCTCCTGCATTCTCCTGAACGTTAGTTGCTGTCTTCATTACACATGATTTTGCTCTTAATACAGCAGCTGTACAATTTGTGTATAATTTCTTTGCATCATCACTTGTTAAGATTTTGATTCCGGCTGTTCCGAAAGCTACTCCTGCTGCAAAAAGTCCTGGTTTTTTCCAATTGATATCTTTAATAGATTTTAACATAATTTGTTACCTCCGTTGTATTTTATTATTTTTCATACATTGCAAAAAAGACTTCCTTTATGTACTGACAGTCATTTTTTGTTTCTGCCAATTATAGCACCACAGGAAGCCTTTTGCAAATGTTTATTTTTTTATTGAAATTTCTTTATCAATAAGGTTTTTATACCAAAGTATGCAAGAGAAGTTGCCAGTGGCAAGTTCTCTGTATTATTTTTTCTATGATTGTACAGTTACGCTTCTTACTTTCTGTTCATCCACATAACCACAAGCCTTTAATCCTGCCAGAATGACTGCATTCCAGTTCTTTGCTGACAGATGCTGTATTGTATCATCATCTAATTCGATTGTACATGCATTCTGCATATCACAATCCGGATTGCAGGCAACCTTATACATATTTCTGCGGTTGATTGCTCCGATCTCTTCCAGCTTGTTAATCATTCTGTACACAGTTGCTGTGCCGATACTTGGATCAATCTTGGATGCGCGGTAATAGATTTCTTTGCAGCAGGAACAGTTCTCTTCCAGAATGATATCCAAAAGCATAAGCCGCTGCTTGGTGATCCTGCATCCGCTGGCTTTTAGTTTCTGTACAATCGCTTCTTTTGCCTTATCCATCTGTCGACCTCCTAACGTATCTTTCCTGCATCCTAGTTCGTAATGGATGCAACCTGAAAGCCTGCTTTTTCTACTGCTTTTTTCAGATCTGCATCTGCAATATCACGGTCATAGGATACTACTGCTTCTTTTTTCTTTAAGTCTACTCTCGCTGAAGCACCTTCGATCTCATTCAGTGCCTTTTTCACTGACTGTACGCAGTGATCACAACTCATACCTTCAATATGAACTGTCTTCTTTCCGATCACCGGATTCTTCAGTTCTTTATCATCGGTTTTAATGATACCAGTTCCGCCTCCGCAGCAAGGACTGTCACCTTTAAAATGTTTGATTGCTCCCTTCAGTGCGAAAACAAGAACAACAATTATAATTAATACGACTATAATATTTGCCATTTCTACATCCCTCTATTCTTTACTCCCGTCATCGTCCATGACGAACTGTTCGTCTCTTTTTTTCTCCTGACGTTTTTTGAACCAGAGAAATACCTGGTAAATAGAAACACCCACAATGTAAAGGACGATCACGATCGCAAACAGATAGAACATAGAGCCTGTCGAATTGCCCATCCTTACCAGCTCCTTTATTTGCTATACATATTTTCGATCATCTTTTTCACTTCTTCAGGATCTGAACTGCAGCATCCACCGCCGCATCCACTGCATCCGGCACATCCGCCGCCACATCCCTGGATGACTCCATTTTTAAATCTCTTAATAATTCCGTATACCACATACGCGCAATATCCAAATATTAATGCTGCAATAATGATATTTGCTAAAATGGCTACCATGAAAACTGCCTCCTTCAAAGGGAAAACCGGACGTATTCATCTACGTCCGGTTCGCTCTACTTATGCATTTACAGAACGTTTTGAATAAACTTTCTGATTCTTATATGGGTCCGGTCTGAATAACATAAACAGCATTACTGCTACTACTATGAATGCTACTACTGTACCAACTCCAAATCCGCCGCCAGTTACTAATGTACCGATCTGGTATACACAAAGTGTTACAAGATAAGCGAATGCATTCTGGAACAGGATTGCAAACCAGAACCATTTCTTAGACTGCATCTGCTGTGCCATAGTTGCAATGGCTGCCAGACAAGGTGAATCTAACAGGTTGAATAACAGGAATGAAAATGCTGCTACTGCGCTTGGGAACCATGTCTGAATTGCCTGAGCTACTGTTACAGTATCTTCTGACTGGCTCTCTGCTACGTTAGCAAGTACACCCATTGTTGAAACGATTGCTTCTTTTGCTGTGAATCCAGAAAGAGAAGCTGCTACTGGCTGCCACTCTCCAAATCCAAGTGGTGCAAAGATTGGTGCGATTACTCCACCGATTACAGCAAGTAAGCTGTCTGCACTGTCATCTACCATTCCGAATCCGCCGCCTGCAAATCCGAAGTTACCAAGGATCCACATTACTACTGTAGCAAGAAGCAGGATTGTTCCGGCTTTGATGATGAATCCTTTCAGTCTCTCCCATACGTGAAGAAGAACTGTCTTAGCCTGTGGAATATGGTACTGTGGAAGTTCCATTACGAATGGTGCTGGTTTTCCTGAGAATGGTTTTGTCTTCTTCAGGATGATTGCTGCTACTAATACTGCTACGATACCTACGAAGTACATGATAGGTGCCATGAATCCACCTGCTGTGTAACTTCCTGTTGCGTAGCTTGTCATAACTCCACCCATCAGAGCGATAACTGGTAATTTAGCTCCACATGGAATAAATGTTGCTGTCATAATTGTCAGACGTCTGTCATTGTCCTGCTCAATGGTCTTAGAAGCCATGATTCCAGGAATACCACAACCTGATGAAATCAGAAGTGGGATGAAACTCTTACCAGACAGTCCGAAGTGTCTGAATACACGGTCCATAACGAATGCGATACGTACCATATATCCGCAGTCTTCCAGGATAGAAAGGAAGAGGAACAGGATAGCCATCTGAGGAACGAATCCAAGTACGGCTCCGAGACCACCGATGATACCGTCAACTACTAATCCTTCCAGAACACTGTTTACGCCGACTGATTCAAGTCCTTTTGATACAATATCCTGAATAGCACCTACGAATGTATCATTTGTCCAGTCTGTTACGATTGTACCGATTGTTGTTACGGAAATGTAGTAAACAACGAACATAACTGCGATGAAGATCGGGATACCAAGAATACGGTTTGTTACGATTCTATCGATCTTATCTGATGTTGTTAATTTATCTTTTCCCTTTTTAACAGTTGTGTCTACGACTTTCTGGATGAATTTGTAACGTTCATCTGTTACGATACTTTCCATATCATCGTCGTGTTTTGTTTCAAGATCTTTTCTGTCTTTGTCAACTGCTGCTTTTGCTGCTGCCGAAAGATTCATACTTTCTACAACTTTGCTGTCGTTCTCAAGGAATTTAACAGCATACCATCTCTTCTTATCTTCAGAGATAGAATCTGGGAGAACTCCTTTTACATTTGTGATAGCTTCTTCCAGTTCTTTTGAGAAGATTTCTCTTGGAAGATCAACTTCTTTTTTGTTTGCAACTTTGATCGCTGTCTCAACCAAAGCATCCAGTCCTGTCTGTTTCAGAGCTGAAGTCTCAACGATCGGACAATCTAATAACATAGAAAGTCTCTTTGTATCAATCTTGATTCCTCTCTTTTCCAGAAGGTCTGTCATGTTAAGTGCGATAACTACCGGCACACCTGTCTCGATCAGCTGTGTAGCAAGATACAGGTTACGCTCGATATTTGTTGAATCCACCAGGTCGATGATAACATCCGGATTATCATTTAAGATATAATCACGGCTGACTACCTCTTCCAGTGTATATGGTGAAAGAGAATAGATACCCGGAAGGTCTGTTACGATGATGTCATCGTTCTTTCTCTTTCCTTTTAATTTTCCCTCTTTTTTCTCTACTGTAACACCTGGCCAGTTACCAACATACTGGTTGGCACCCGTTAAGGCGTTAAACATTGTGGTTTTACCACAGTTTGGGTTTCCCGCAAGTGCGATCTTAATTCCCATCCCTTATTTACCTCCTTGAACGTATATTTTCTGTGACGTTATGTATCTGTCAGTCCATTCGGTAAGATATTTATTTTACCTGTACACACTGAGCATCATCTTTTCTTACAGAAAGCTCATATCCTCTGACTGTAATCTCTACAGGATCTCCAAGTGGAGCCACCTTTCTGATATACAGCTCGCTTCCTTTTGTAATGCCCATGTCCATAATACGGCGCTTGTATGCGCTGTCCCCTTCAATCTTCGTTACAACAACTGTACTTCCAACTTTTGCATCACCTAAAGTCATTGCTGTTTCTCCTTTCCTTAGATTGTTAGTATCTATAATACAGCAGACACCCAGGTCCTTAGATCATGATGTGCCGCGCCATATCCTCATTTACTGCCACTCTGGAGTCTTTGATATTTACGATCACATTGCCTCCGATCTTCGACAGTACAACAACTTCCGCTCCTGCAACAAATCCAAGATTCGCCAGAAAACGTCTTGTCTCTTCATTTCCACCAATACGTGAAATTGTGTTTGTTTCACCGATACCGGCCATTGTAAGTGGCATAATAACACCTCGTTTTCTTTATGTATGATTTTTTGTATTTTCCCATCACTTTGATAAGGATTTTGATAATGATAAATGTTTTCATTATCCTCTGCAATAGTTAGTATATGCTAACACTCATTAGCTGTCAACAACTTTATTTCATTTTATTGAATATTTTTTCTCAATAAGAATTTTCTTTGATTTGCCAGTAGTTTCGAACTATGGTATACTAAATGCAATGTTAGCGTATGAAGGAGGGAATGACTTATTATGAACAACAATGTATTAAATGAATCCGCAGAGAACTACCTTGAGACGATTCTGATACTAAGCCAGAAACTACCTGTAGTGCGTTCCGTAGATATTGCCAACGAGCTTGGGTTTAAAAAGTCAAGCGTCAGTGTTGCCATGAAGAACCTTCGTGAGAAGGAACATATTAAAGTAGATGAGCAGGGATTTATTCATTTGACACCATCCGGCCTGGAGATTGCAAATATGATTTATGAACGCCACACACTTTTATCATCCTGGCTTACACGTCTTGGTGTACCAGCGGATGTCGCTGCAGCTGATGCATGCAAGATGGAGCATGTAGTCAGCAAAGAAAGTTTCGAAGCGATCAAAAAACATGTACATAACAATCAGGAAATATAATCATTTATTTTCATTTTTGTTTCGGTTATATTTTGAAATTCTATTTTCATCTTTATTGCAAAGGAGTCTTGATTTATGAACGAAAGTATTAAGAATATGATAGAACGCCGCAGCATCCACAGCTTCAAACCGGACGCTATGGTTTCCAAAGAAGACATGGACGCAATCATTGAAGCAGGAACCTACGCTGCAACCGGTATGGGCATGCAGTCACCAATCATTATCGCTGTTACCAACAAAGAGACACGTGATCAGCTTTCAAAGATGAATGCCACTATCATGAGAAGAGACATGGATCCGTTCTATGGCGCACCGGTTGTCCTGATTGTATTGGCAGATAAGAACCGACCTACACATATATATGACGGAAGCCTTGTGATGGGGAATCTCATGAACGCTGCTGCTTCTCTTGGCATCGGAAGCTGCTGGATCCACCGTGCAAAAGAGGAGTTTGAATCAGAAGAAGGCAAAGCACTTCTGAAAAAATGGGGCATCGAAGGTGATTATGAGGGAATTGGACATTGCGTACTTGGCTATCCGGATGGAGATGTGCCAAAAGCGAAACCTCGTAAAGAGAATTATGTGTATTATGTAGATTAATAAAATAATAAGTACAAAAAAGGAATCCCAGATCGCTATGATCTCCGGGATTCCTTTTTACTCTATTTATGCTTCTTTCCATACTTCTTCTGCAATCTCTTTTACCTGTTTTGCATGGATATAGAGTAGTATGACTTCCAAATACAAAAAAATACAGTACCTATACCAGATACTGTATCATTCAATCGGAGTGACGTGATTCGAACACGCGACCTCTACGTCCCGAACGTAGCGCTCTACCAAGCTGAGCCACACTCCGATATATTCAATTTAAAAAGTAACCGGACACTTCCTAGAAAGTATCCGGCGCCCCTGCCAAGGAACTACGGATAGAGGACTCGAACCTCTACTAACAGAGTCAGAGTCTGCTGTGCTGCCATTACACCAATCCGCATTAGTGTTATGTTCTGCGTTGTTCAGCGAACAAATATTATTATACTGATTTTCCACAAAAAGTCAATAGGTTATTTTGAATTTTTCAATTTTTTTCAACAATACCGAGAACTTGCCACTGGCAACTCCTTCCGGATGCATGGCAATACAGAGAACTTGCCACTGGCAACTTTTCTTGCATACTTTGGTATGGCAAAAAACCGGATACCTCTTAACGAAGCACCCGGTCTTTCAATAACTACGGATAGAGGACTCGAACCTCTACTAACAGAGTCAGAGTCTGCTGTGCTGCCATTACACCAATCCGCATCAATGTGACTTTTCTCTGTTGGTCTTAAGTTGTCCAACGAATATTTATTATACTCGTTTGCAGAGAAAAGTCAATAGGTATTTTTAATTTTTTTAAATTTTTTCAATTTTTTCAATTTGGATTTTTCAAAACCCCTGCTTATTTTCCTTTTTTCTGTACCGCCGATAAAATCCCAATGCCAGCACCAGACAGCAGCTCTCAGCAATCACCGGTGCCCACCAGATTGCCTCACCGCCAAATACCGCCGTAAGGAACACCAGACTGATCACCAGCGCAACCAGACTTCTTGTAAGCGAGATCATCGTTGCAAAGCCTGCCCTTTCCACAGAAGTAAAATATCCTCCCAGAACCACATTAAGTCCCGCAAGCAGGAAAGAAAGGATAAAAATGCGGAATACCTTCACTGAATATGTGATCAGAGATGCTTCACTCTCTTTCAAAAACAATCTTACAATGCCTCCCGCTCCCGCATAACATACGATCACCGCTCCTACGGAACCCACCAGCGCCGCCGTGATTCCGTATTTCAAAAGCTTCTTATATTTTACCGGTTCATTTTTCCCGTAATAGTAGCTGATCAATGGCTGCGATCCCTGCGCAATGCCAGCCATGGACATGACAACAATTGTATTCACATACGAGATGATCGTGTAGCTTACCAGCGCATATTCCCCGATATATTTCAGAATTGCCTGATTAAAAAAGAAGATAATTATACCACTTGAGAATTCCGTCACGCCGGACGACATTCCATTACGGATCTGACGCAGGATTTCCGATGGCATCAGATGGAATTTCGCGAATCTTATCGTTCCTTTCGGACCAAGGAAGTGCCACAGATACAAGATGATCACTGCAGCCTGCGAAATTCCCGTCGCAAATGCAGCTCCCCAGACCCCTTTATGCAATACCATGACCAGAATATAATCCAGAATACAATTTAGGACTGCTCCCGAAGTCACATAGATCGTTGCAAGCTTAGGATAACCATCTGTCTTGATCAAGGTCTCAAATGAATATGACAGGATGTATGCCAGTGAAAACGGTGCAATCGTTCCGATATAGGTTTTTGCATACGGAAGAATGTTATCCGTAGCTCCTAAAAATCTTGCAAATGGTTCCAGAAACAGCGTGACCAAAATTGTGATCAGAACCGACAAGATACATAGGAGAACAACATTCTGGGTAAATACTTCATTTGCCCTTTTTTTCTCTCCCTGTCCCAGAAAAATTGCCACAATCGTCGAATTTCCCACCGCAAACAGGATCGAGATAGAAAACAGTCCTGTCGTAAACGGCATGGAGATGTTCACTGCTGTCAGCGCTACCTCCGATACACCTCTGGCCACGAAGATACCATCTACCATCGTATAGAGTGAGAATACCCACTGTGCGATGATCGATGGGATGATAAAACGTAAAAAATCACTTTTTAAAGACTTTCCCTCAAGTCTCATGAATAAAACCTCATTTCTTTTTGCTTATTTCTTTTTCCCAGTTTTTCTTTCATTTATACTCTAAACCCTGGTATAATTCTAAGGTCAAGCACTATATTTTTTATCAAATTTTTTTATCAAACTTCATCAGGTAAAACATATGAAACAATTTTACAAAATTAACGAAATATCCAAACTATACAATATCGGTCCGGATTCCCTGCGTTATTATGAAAAGCTGGGACTTCTGACCCCAATGCGCGGACAAAATAATTACCGTCTCTATACCCTGGATGATCTCTGGCGGCTGAACATCATCCGCGACCTGAGACGGCTTGGATTTCCCATGGGAAAAATACATGAATATATCAACAACCGGAACGTAGAAAATACGCAAAAACTTCTGGAAGAAGAATTAGATGCCATTCATCTGCAGATTCAGGAATTGCAAAAGCTCCAAAAAAGCGTAGAAGAACGGTTACAGACATTATCAGGTGCAAAAGAACAGACACTATGCAAGATCCGTCTGCAAACTTTTCCAGACCGTTATTGCCATACACTAGATACTCCTTACCACACAGATGAGGAAATGGATTTTCTGGTAAAACAATTGTTAAGCCAAAACACAGAGAATCTCTATATCATCAGCAATCATAATATCGGGTCTTTCCTTCCATTGGAAGAAACCAAAAAAGGATGCTATGAGAATTATTCGGGTGTATTTATCATTGACAGTTCAGGAAATTACTGTCTGGAGGGCGGCACTTATCTTACCTTTACTTATGCCGGAGACTACCGGCAGAATGCTACTTATATTCCCGAACTTTTAAACTATGCAGCAGATCACGGATTTATTCCGGACAGCCCCCTTCTTGAGCTGATCTGGGTGGATAATCATCAGTCTGCGGATATTTCAGAACATATTACAGAACTTCAGCTAAGAGTGCTTCCCAAAAACTAACCCGAAAAACGGCCGGTATTCATATACGCTGTCTTTCCGCATATGAATACCGGCCGGCTTTTTATATTATATTCGTGACTGTTATCAAAGATTGATTCTCTTAATTCTTCGAAATATTACATCTTCTTAATTCTTTCAATTGCTGCAACTGTGTTCTCATAAGTTCCGAATGCAGTCAGACGGAAGTATCCTTCTCCGCTTGGTCCGAATCCTGATCCAGGAGTACCTACTACATTGGCTTTATCAAGCAGATAATCGAAGAAATCCCATGATGTCATTCCCTTTGGTGTCTCCAGCCAGATGTATGGTGCATTGACACCACCTGATACATTGTATCCGGCATCTTTCAGTCCTTCTTTGATTACTTTTGCATTATTCATGTAATAAGCAACCTGAGCACTTAACTGCTCTTTTCCAGCTTCTGAATATACAGCTTCTCCTGCCTTCTGGATAATGTAAGATGTTCCGTTGAATTTCGTTCCGTGACGTCTTGCCCACAGAGAATGTAACATCACATCTCCTGACTTGATGTCTTTTGGAATTACAGTTGCACTCAGACGTACACCTGTGAATCCTGCATTCTTAGAGAAACTTCTGATCTCGATCGCACAGGTTCTTGCACCGTCACACTCATAAATAGAATGTGGTACTTCTTTTTCTGAAATATATGCTTCATAAGCTGCATCGTAGATGATCACAGCTCCGACCTTATTGGCATAGTCTACCCATGTCTGCAGCTGTTCTCTTGTTACAGTAGAACCTGTCGGGTTGTTCGGGAAGCACAGATAGATGATATCTGGTGTCTCTTTTGGAATCTCCGGTGCAAAGTTTGTCTCTTTTGTACAAGGCATATAGATGACATTGCTCCATGTTCCTGTTGCCGCATCATATGTACCTGTACGTCCTGCCATAACATTTGTATCTACATAAACCGGATATACTGGGTCACATACAGCGATCTTGCTGTCTTTTGAAAAGATCTCCTGGATATTACCACAATCCTCTTTTGCTCCATCAGAAATGAAAATCTCATCTGCCTTGATGTCACATCCTTTTGCCTGGTAATCATTCTTAGCCATAGCACTTCTTAAGAATTCATATCCAAGATCCGGTGCATATCCGTGGAACGTATCTGCATGGGCCATCTCATCCACTGCTCCGTGCAATGCATCAATAATTGCCGGTGCCAGAGGCTGTGTTACATCACCGATACTTAACTTAATAATCTCAGCTTCCGGATGTGCTGCCTGATATTCACGCTGTTTTCTTGCTACTGTTGAGAACAGATAGCTTCCTGGTAACTTCAAATAATCCTGGTTTACTTTAAACATCTTCTTACTCCTTTATCTCTGTAATGTCTATCACGCCGTCGAATACAACTTTTGCAGGTCCTGTCATAAATACACGGTCCTTTTCTTTATCCCATTCGATCTGCAAGTCTCCACCTAATAATTTTACCGTAACTTGCGTATCTGTCAAGTTATTTAATATACTTGCTACTGCCACGGCACATGCCCCGGTTCCACATGCAAGTGTTTCACCTGAACCACGTTCCCATACACGCATCTCTACGGTATGTCTGTCAATGCAGCGTACGAACTCTGTATTAATGCGCTTTGGAAATCTCTCATGATTTTCGAATTTTGGTCCGATTGTTTCCAGATCCAGATTTTTTACATCATCCACATAGATAACTGTATGTGGATTTCCCATGGATACACCTGTCATGCGGTATTCTTTTCCATCCACCTCGATCGGTTCGTCAAGCACCTGTTCATTATCCGATACGATTGGAATCAGTTCTGCCTTAAGCTCTGGTTTTCCCATATCTACTTTGACCAGCGCAACTTTTCCATCTTCCACTGTAAGATCCAGATACTTGATTCCTCCAAGTGTTTCTACCGAAATCTGTGTCTTATCGGTAAGTCCGTAATCATAGACATATTTTGCCACACAACGGATTCCGTTTCCACACATTTCACCACGGGAACCGTCTGCATTATACATCTCCATCTCAAAGTCGGCTACTTTTGACGGATTGATCATAATCAGTCCATCTGATCCGATTCCAAAATGTCTGTCACTGACGAATCTGGCCACTGCCGGTGGATTGTCTATCTTTTCCTCAAAGCAGTTCACATAGACATAATCATTGCCCAGTCCATGCATTTTTGTAAATTTCATATATTTTTCTCCTTTATTTCTGCTGCAACACGCTTTTACATATATTTTCGGCGTATTTTCCTGTTCATTTATTACTCTGCCATAATACTCAGAACCATCTCTGCTGTCTCTACCATATTCGTACCACTGTCCATGCTGCTCTTCTGGAGATATCTGTGGGCTTCTCCTTCTGACATGTTATTACGCGCCATCAGAAGTTCCTTTGCCCGGCGGATCGTCTCCTGCTGCTTTGGATCCCGGTTCTTTAGTTCTTTCTTTCGTTTTTTACGCCTTCTATCCATAGACTGAAGCATCATGTTCATGGTATTCAAAAGATCATATACCTTGATCGGTGTGGAAAGACCTACCACTCCTTCCACATCCCCGCTGCTCCACTTATCCTGAGATGCCACCAGAAGCATCTCAAACGAATCTGGTAAATATTCCCGAAGCTGTGTATACATCATATCTTTCATGCGGTATCCGCAGACTACGATTCCATCGTCCACCGTATCCGCATAGTGCATAGCTTGTGCACCGGTGGTACACACGCCGATCACATCCATGCCCCCTCTGGCCAGCAGATTCCTGATATTCGTCGCATTATCTTTATTCGGAAATACAACAATAATCCCTGTCACTCTGCCACCTCCTGTTAGATACTCTTTTGCCCGTTCCTTTTGTGTGCAAAATCCGTATTACAGTAAGTGCAGGTATTTTTCAAGTTCCCAGTCTGTGATCTGGATTCTGTAATCCTGATATTCACTTGTCTTTGCCTCAATATATTTTCTGGAAAGATCTTCTCCTAAGATTTCCTGGATAAATGTATCTTTCTGGAATTCTTTTGCAGCCTCTCTTAAGCTTCCCGGCAGTTTCTCGATTCCAAAAATTTTGCGTTCTTCATCTGTCATCTCGTATACATTGCGGTTTACGGCCTTTGGCGGCATTATCCCCTGTTTGATTCCATCCAGTCCGGCTGCCAGACATACTGCCAGGGCCAGGTATGGATTCGCTGAAGGATCCGGGTTGCGAAGCTCTACTCTTGTATATTCCCCACGTGTTCCAGGAATACGGATCAGTGGTGTACGGTTCTTTGCTGACCATGCAATGTATACAGGTGCCTCATAGCCAGGGATCAGACGCTTGTAAGAATTGACACTTGGATTGGTAATAAATGTCATTGCCTTCATATGCTTCATAATTCCACCGATAAAACAGTATGCCTCTTTACTTAGCCCGCATTCATCCTTTGCATCCTGGAATACATTGATTCCATCCCTGCTGATGGACATATTAAGGTGCATACCGGAACCATTGATTCCAAACTTCGGTTTTGGCATAAATGTTGCATGTAAGCCGTGACGCTTGGCGATCGTCTTAACAACCAGCTTGAATGTCATGATATTATCTGCCGTTGTCAGTGCTTCATCATAACGGAAATCAATCTCATGCTGTGCAGGTGCTGCCTCATGATGAGAAGATTCGATTTCAAATCCCATATCTTCTAATGTCAGTACCATATCACGTCTTGCATTTTCTCCAAGGTCTAAAGGCCCCAGATCAAAATATCCGGCACTTTCATGTGAAAGAGTAGTCGGAAGTCCATCATCATCTGTATGGAATAAGAAGAATTCAAGCTCTGGTCCGACATTGAACTCATAGCCCATCTCCTTTGCATCTTCCATCACTTTCTTAAGAATATATCTTGGATCACTCTCATACGGAGTTCCATCCGGCTTATAGACATCACAGATCAGACGTGCAACCTTTCCCTGCTGTGGTCTCCACGGAAATATCTCAAATGTATTCAGATCCGGATACAGATACATATCCGATTCTTCCACTCTTGCAAATCCTTCGATCGATGAGCCGTCAAACATGATTTCGTTATTCAAAGCTTTATCTAACTGGCTTGTGGTAATCGCAATGTTCTTCATGGTTCCGAAAATGTCTGTAAACTGTAAGCGGATAAATCCTACATCCTCTTCTTCTACCATTCTTAATATGTCTTCTCTTGTGTAATTGTTCATTCTACCGACCTCCACTCGATATCTCTCTTTTTCTGGCATAACATCCGACATTGTTATCTTCTGTCATCATCTTCCTTACGCATAGCAATTACATTGCATCCACTATCTGCTGTGCAAATGCATCTAATACATCTTCCTGGTCTGCTTTTAATGCAGATTTGATAGACAGTTTCTGATCCAGAATTGTCATATTTTTCATCTCTTCTAACTGTTTTACGATCTGCTTTCCGGCTGTTGCAGCCCATGTTCCGTTATCCATAACGGCTACCGTTCTGTTCTGTACTGCCAGTGCCTTCATATGTGCAAGCAGATTCTCAATTGGCGGATAGATGCCTCCATTATAAGTCGGGCATGCGATCACTACGTGACTGACACGGAAGATCTCTGCGATCAATTCTGATACATCTGTCTTTGATGCATCGTATACTGCAATATTTTTGATGCCCTTTGCACCAAGCTTCGCAGCAAGTGCATCTGCTGCCTGTTCTGTATGTCCATAGATTGAACCATAGATGATTGCAACTGCCTGATCTTCCGGCTCGTATCTGCTCCATTTGTCATGCTTTTCGATAAAATAATTCAGGTTGCTTCTCCATACTGGTCCGTGAAGAGAACAGATCATCTGGATATCCAGTCCGGATGCTTTCTTTAAAAGTGCCTGTACCTGCATGCCATATTTTCCAACAATATTGGTAAAGTATCTTCTTGCATCATCAATCCAGTCTTTTTCAAAATCCACATCATCATTGAACAAATTACCGTTCAATGCGCCAAAAGTTCCGAATGCATCTGCTGAGAACAGGATTTTTTCAGAATCTTCATAGGAAACCATAACTTCCGGCCAGTGAACCATCGGTGCCATTACAAAGTGCAGTGTATGGCTTCCAAGTTCCAGTGTATCGCCTTCTTTTACAACTACCTGTCTTCCTTCCAGATCCGCCTCAAAGAACTGTCCGATCATCTGCATGGTTTTTGCATTTCCTACTACCTTTGCATCCGGATATATTTCAAGGATTCTCTGGATATTCGCACAGTGGTCCGGTTCCATATGCTGCACTACGAGATAGTCAAGCTTCTCCCCGTTCAGTGCATATTTTACATTTTCAATAAACTGTTCTGATGCGGATGCATCTACTGTATCCATCAACGTATTCTTCTCATCCCTGATCAGATATGCATTATAAGATACCCCTCTTGGAATTGGAAATAAGTTCTCGAATAAATTTAATCTTCTATCATTTGCGCCTACCCAGATCACACGATCTGTTACATTTCTGGTACACTGCATTGTTCATTCCTCCTGTTCACTTCTACTTAATTACTTCTTGTGTCATAATATCATATTTTACACCTTATTATCACACAAACTTTCGTCAATTACGCATTAAATTCAGTACAAACCGAACAAATTTATGATACCTTTCATATTGAGTGGGTTTCAAACTTTGCAGAACCCGCCACCTGCGTGTGTCTGAAAAATGAATCGTATTCCAATGTTTTCCGGCCTTTTGCCTCCTGCATCTTTATATTATTGAAATTGATGATATAATGATGCCAGAGTTAAATTCAAAAATCCTGTCTGTACCGCAGCCAGGGAAAGGAGAACTTATGAAACAATCCTCTTCTTTGTTATCCAAACATCATATCCTTCATGATATTCTCTTTACAATTGGGATTCTGATACTGGCATCTTTTTTGTCTTTTTCATTTTTCCATGTTACCAGAAGCGATCCCGCTAATATTGCACTGATCTATAATCTTGCTCTTATCATCATTGCAAGATTTACAACCGGTTATCTTTATGGTATTATTTCTTCTTTGTTCTGCGTTGTATTTATTAACTGGTGTTTTACATTTCCGTATTTTACGGTGAATTTTACACTGAGTGGATATCCTGTTACCTTTCTTGTTATGCTGTCTATTGCGCTGATTGTATGCACAATGACCACGCAGCTCAAAAAACAGGATAAGATGATACTGGAACGCGAACGTGAGATCAGCGAAGTAGAAAAAGAACGTATACGTGCCAATCTGCTGCGTGCGATTTCCCATGATCTGCGTACACCGCTTACTTCAATTATCGGGTCCTCGGATTCTTTTATAGAAAATTATAAAGATCTGTCGGACCAGGAAAAATTAAGCCTTGTATCTACGATTAACGAGGACTCCCACTGGCTTTTAAATATGGTCGAAAATCTTCTGTCCGTTACACGTATCCAGGATGATACCGGCACGGTAAAAAAAGAAGATGAAGTAGTAGAAGAAGTGGTATCAGAAGCAATCATCCGCTTAAAAAAACGTATCCCGGATATCAAGATCCACGTACAGGCCCCTGAAGCTGTACTGATCATCCCTATGGATCCACTTCTGATTGAACAGGTGCTTATGAATCTGATGGAAAATGCTTTCGTACATTCCGAAAGTACCGCTCCTATTGATCTTAAGATCACCGAAGAAGCCGACTATGTTATATTTCATGTGATGGATTATGGAAAAGGGATTGATGAACATGCAATTTCTCTGATATTAAAAGGGGAATATACTGCCCCCAAGATCTCGGATACGCATCGTGGAATGGGAATCGGCCTTTCCATCTGTAATACGATTGTCCAGGCTCACGGCGGACAGATTACCGCACGTAATCACGACAGCGGTGCCCAGTTTTCATTTACATTACCGAAGGAGGAAGCTTAGTTATGAATGACAGCTATTCAATCTTAATCATAGAAGACGAAAAAAATATCCTGGATTTTATGTCCAAAACATTAAAATCCAACGGATATAAAACCACTACTACCGATTCTGGAAAAGCAGCTCTTGCCATTATCAACTCAGGATGTCCGGATCTGATTCTTTTAGATCTTGGTCTTCCGGATATGGACGGCAATGAGATCATCTCTTCCGTCCGCAAATGGACCAGTTGCCCGATCATCGTCATCTCTGCAAGAACCGGGGAGCATGATAAAGTGACTGCTCTGGATCTTGGTGCAGACGATTATATTACCAAACCCTTTGGTACTTCTGAGCTACTGGCAAGAATCCGTACATCCCTGCGCCACAGCAACCGCATGACATCGAACTCTCCTTTATATATCCGTCCTTATAAATGTCAGGGACTGGTACTGGATTTTGAAAAAAGAATGGTGACTCTGGATGGTGAAGAGATCCATCTGACACCGGTAGAATATAAGATCGTCGCTTACCTTGCAAAAAACTCCGGAAAGGTTATAACATATGCCTCTGTAATGGCTAACGTCTGGGGTCCATATACAGACAGTAACAACCGGATCCTGCGTGTTAATATGGCCAATATCCGCCGCAAGATCGAACGCAATCCGTCACAGCCACAGTTCCTGTTTACCGAAGTAGGAGTCGGCTACCGTATGTGCGAAGACGAAAACGAGGTCTAGCAGAAATAATTCCGTATGATTTTTCCAATCGGAATGCGAAGCATTGGCAAAATCGTTACTATTACTATTTGCCAGGTGTATAAATAGTAACATGCTAAGAAGGTGTTAAGGAAGACGTAAAAGTCTATACATTTCTTTTATATGTGTTACTATAATAACGAAGTGGCATATCGTAAAGAAAAGCCTCATTCATTATTCTCTCAAAAAAAGGATGCACGTCCATGCATCCTTTTTTACGTTCTTATATATTTTTTCTACAGTTTCGCAAGGAACTGCATAGAGCAGCTCCTTACATTCATTCCTTTTTCTATTCACAACTTTTATACATGCCAGATATCTCTGTTATACTCTGCGATCGTACGGTCTGATGAGAAGAATCCTGCTTTTGCGATATTGACAATCATCTTCTTAGCCCATGTCATACGGTCTTCATAGTCTGCGAATACTCTTTCCTTAGTCTGTACATATTCTTTAACATCCAGAAGTGTCATGAACCAGTCTTTCTTGATCAGCTCTGCGTGGATCTCAAGAAGTGTACGTACATCTCCGATCTTAAGCATCTCAGGGCTGATGATGAAGTCTACCCATCTGCGGATATCCTCGTCATTGATATAATAATCTGCAGCCACATAGTCGGCCTTTGCATAGTGCTCGATAACCTGATCACTGCTTTCTCCGAAGATGTAGATATTCTCATCACCAACAAGCTGGTGGATCTCTACGTTTGCTCCGTCTTCTGTTCCCAGTGTTACCGCACCGTTTAACATGAACTTCATGTTACCTGTTCCACTTGCTTCTTTGGAAGCCAGTGAGATCTGCTCTGATACTTCACATGCCGGAATCAGTTTTTCCGCCATTGTTACATTGTAATTTTCTACCATGACAACCTGCAGATACGGTGAAACTTCCGGGTCATTCTTGATCAGTTCCTGCAGACACAGGATTACATGGATGATATCTTTTGCAATGATGTATGCAGGTGCTGCTTTTGCACCGAAGATCATTGTGATTGGTCTCTTTGGTTTATTTCCTGCCTTGATGTCCAGATATTTGTAGATGATATACAGGACATTCATCTGCTGTCTCTTATACTCATGGAGACGTTTGATCTGGATATCGAAGATTGCATTGTCGTTCAATACGACTCCTGATTCTTTTTCCAGATATTCCTTTAATGCTGTCTTATTCTGCTGTTTTACATCCAGGAGTTCCTTAAGTGCTTCTCCGTTATCAATCTGGGCAAGAAGTCCTTCCAGTTTTGCTGCATCTTTACGGAATTCGCCCACTCCGTATTTATCCATCCACTCTACGAGTTTCTTATCACAGTGCATTAACCATCTTCTGAAAGTGATACCGTTTGTCTTATTATTGAATTTTTCCGGATAAATGTCATAGAACGGCTTTAATTCTACATCTTTTAAAATCTCTGTGTGAAGGGCGGCTACACCATTTACACTAAATCCATAATGCATATCCATTCTTGCCATGTGTACACGGTTCCACTCATCAATAATCTGTACGTCTTTGTTGTCGTATTTTGCTGCTACTCTTGCTGCCAGTTCACGGATAATTGGCATTAAGTGTGGAACAACTGCCTCAAGATAATCAACCGGCCACTTTTCCAGTGCTTCTGCAAGGATTGTATGGTTGGTATATGCGCATGTATTTGTCACGATCTCAACCGCCTTATCCATAGAGATTCCTCTTGCTGTCAGAAGACGGATCAGCTCAGGGATTACCATTGATGGATGTGTATCATTGATCTGGATGACTACGTGCTTGTCAAGGTCTTCCAGCGGGTATCCTTTTTCTTCACATTCTTTTAAGATGAACTGTGCCCCGTTACTTACCATGAAGTACTGCTGATAGATACGGAGCAGTTCTCCCTGCTTGTCACTGTCATCCGGATATAAGAACAGTGTCAGGTTCTCACGGATGTTGTTTTTGTCAAATGAGATGCCATCGCCTACGATATTCTCATTTACAGATTCGATATCAAACAGGTGAAGTTTGTTTGTTCCATTTTCATATCCTGTTACATCAATATCATATAATTTTGAATGCAGGCTGAAATCTTTGAACGGTACGTCGAATCCGATTCCTGTCTCTGTCAGCCAGCTTGTATTCTGAATCCATGGATTTGGAGTTTCTTTCTGTTTATGGTTTTCAAATACCTGTTTGAACAGTCCAAGGTGATAATTAAGTCCGATACCATCGCCTTCCAGACCAAGTGTTGCGATAGAATCTAAGAAGCATGCTGCCAGTCTTCCAAGTCCTCCGTTACCAAGTGACGGTTCTGGTTCTACTTCTTCGATCTCACAGATGTCTTTTCCATTTGCTGCCAGAAGTTCTCTTACTTCTTCATAGACACCTAAGTTGATCAGGTTGTTCGATAACAGTTTTCCAATCAGGAACTCTGCTGATATATAATAAACTTTTCTTCCGTTTTCTGAAATATTTCTTCCTTTGTCTGCTGCGGCTTCTTTTACTGTACTAAGAAGTGCTGCGTAGATCTCCTCGTTAGACGCATCTTTGATTGATTTACCAAGTAACTGCTGTAACTTTTCTGAGAAATTCATATTGTACCTCCTGCATATGTGCTGTTTCATATAACCGGAATCTGTTTTGATTCCATGCTTCTTATCCGGACTGTCTTGCTCTTCTTTTCTTCTCTGGCACTCCGTAAGTTCTTTATCAATTTTCTTTACACTGATATTATAGCTACATTCTATCTCTTTTCTCTTGCATCATAATAGTAAAAAGTAATACAATACTATCAAATATTTGACTTTTATGAAATCAGTCAGCTATTCACAGTTCCTTTGCTGCCTGATTTGTAAAAAAACTGATGAACCATTATTTTAACCTTTATCTCTCCACAGAAAGGATGTATCAAAATATCATGAATACACTTACCTACGAGAACCTGCACGAAACAAAAAAACACGTCAGCATCCAGTTTCCTTATAATACTTATCTGTGCTCGATTCCTCTGGATTTCACACAGGTTCCTCTTCACTGGCATAATGACGTGGAGATTATTGTGATAAAAAAAGGATGCGGTATCATTTCCGTTGACACCGAACCCAAAGTTGTGAAAGCCGGTGATATTATCCTGGTACGCCCCGGCCAGCTTCACTCTATCGCACAGCACGGAAAAGACCGTATGGAATATGAAAATATCCTGTTCCAGACAAGCCTTCTGTATTCTGATGATTCTGATCCCTGTACGGTTGGATATTTTCATCCTTATTTTTCACTGGAATATGAACTTCCGTGGCTTTTTGATGATTCATTTTCCTGCCATCAGGAGCTTTCTTCCTGCATTGAGACCATCGACCAGCTCTGCAGCAGGAAGCCGCATTATTATGAATTGTCTGTAAAGGGACATCTGTTTCACTTTTTCTATCTCCTGTTCTCAAGTCAGGGGGCACCGGTTACATTTAACCGCAGCAAATCTCTGGAGAAGGTCAAGCAGATCGTTTCTTATATTGAGTTGCATTACGCCGAAGAGATCACAATTCAAATTGCCGCAGATTACATGGGGTTTTCCGAATCTCATTTTATGAAATTCTTCAAACAGCATCTGCATACAACCTTTACCAGCTATCTGAATGGTTACCGGCTTACAATTGCAGCCAGGCTTTTACTTACCGAAGATGACAGTATCCTTTCTATCTCGGAACGCACGGGATTTAATAACCTGTCTTATTTTAACCGGTTATTTAAAAAAGAATATCAGATGTCTCCAAGAGAATACCGGAACCGCTAATCCGGCTCCGGCAGGTTCTCTTTCATACTTGAGTATAAAAAAACGTGAACCAAAAGCTTCTGCTTACCAGGTTCACGTTTTTTATTCATATGATATGTTTTCAGGAATCATTCCTGCAATCTTCCCAATACCGGACACTTGTATTTATCCAGATTTTTACTCAACCTCTTCCGGTTCCATACTTCTCATATGTTCCCCGTCTTTTTTGATCTCATATTTCTGATTATATTCATTCAGATAAGTCTTATATTCAGCGCTGTCAGAAGGATATACCTTCGAATCATGGATATGTGTATCCATATTCTCTTTATCACTGTTCATAAGTGCAACCATCGCACTTGCACAGTGCGCTGCAATACGGTTAAAGCTGTTCAGGATATCTGTAAATACTGTTCCTTCTTCCAGACCACATCCACCACTACTCATACGTTCCACATGACGCATCTTCAGTTCATCACACAGTGTTGTAATGACCATACCAAGCGGTGCTACTCTCTGTGCCATCTCTTTATCGTTCTCAAGGAATGCCTTACATGTAAGATTGATCTCCTCACGTACCGCTTCCATGACAACATTCAGTTCATCCCATGCATCCTCTGAGAACTGTGTCTTATTCTCATGCATATCACTGGACATATATGCAATATAAGAAGCATGATCTCCGATACGTTCAAAGTCATTGATCGTATGCAGATAAAGTGAAACCTGTCTTGTCTGTGCTGTATTCATCTCATGCTTTGTCAGCTTGATCAGATAATCACCAAGACGGCTTTCATACTTATCGATCAGGTCTTCCTTTTTCTGAACCTTGTCGAACTTACTCTGCTGGTACTCATTCAGAAGATTCATTGCACGGTTAACATTCTTACGAAGCTTCTTCGCCATGCCGCTCATTGCTCTGTGACACTGTCCGATCGCAAGTGCAGGATACGCAAGAAGACGCTCTTCCAGAAGATCAAAGTCTGCTTCATCTTCCAGTTCTTCTGCGCTGTCTTTTACCAGCCAGCATACCAGCTTCTCAAGTTTATTAATAAACGGGAACAGAACACATACCGTTACCAGACGGAACACGGTGTTCAACAGGGCAATCGATACCGGCGACATAATATTGTCCAGAAAATCAAAATGGACAAATGCATTGATCGTATAAAATCCGATCGACCAGATCAACATTCCAAAGGTATCATTTAATAAATACACAAGTGCGGTTCTCTTACCATTCTTATTTGCTCCGATTGCTGAGACCAGTACCGGACAGGATGCTCCCACACCGATACCAAGAATAATCGGAAATGCGCTGGAAAATGTAAGGATTCCTGTTACCGACAAAGCCTGCAATACACCAACGGTAGCAGATGCGCTCTGCAGTACGGCTGTAAACGCAATACCTACTAAGATACCTGCGATTGGATTCGAGAACATCGTCAGCATATCAATAAATACTTTACTCTCTCTTAATGGTGTAACCGCACCACTCATTGTCTGCATGCCTGTCATCAGAATTGCAAAACCAAGCATGATATTACCGATGTTCTTGTGTGTCGTTCTTTTACAGATCATCCGCATGATCGTACCGATCACTGCCACGACAGCCGCTATCGTTGCCGAAGATAAAACCTTCGCAATACCATTTGATCCGTCAATATAGGAAAGACATAAGATCCATCCGGTGATACTGGTACCGATATTGGCTCCCATGATGATACCGATCGCCTGTTTCAGCTTCATCATACCAGAGTTAACAAAACCGATGACCATAACTGTTGTTGCGGAAGATGACTGAATGACACTGGTCACTCCTGTTCCAAGTGCTACTCCTTTGAGCGGTGTGTTTGTCATTTTGTAAAGGAATGCTTCCAGTTTATTACCGGCAACTTGTTTCAGCCCATCTCCCATAAGGGACATTCCGAACAGAAACAAAGCGACTCCACTTAACAATGACAATACCATAGAAAATATTTCCATAATTTTCTCCTTTGTTGTCAGCTTATTTTACGCTTACTTAACATTCTTTTAAAATATTCTTAATCTTTTCTTTTTTATTATGTCACGTTAAACGTTTGATTACAATCGTATATTTGTCAGAAATCACATTTTTTCACACCACGTAGAAAAATGATTCCCGTCAATTCCTATTTTTTCATCAATTTATCCAAAAATTACGTTCTGATTTTATCATTCTTACCTTGCACTCAGCCTGAGAATAAGCTATCATTTTGTCTATATGGGTAAATGTTTATACGGAGGAATATATTTGTGAAAAAAAAAGAACAGGAACACCTGATACAGACAGTCTATCCGGGGTCTATTGCTGAAGAACTGGAAATTGAACCCGGTGATGTACTGTTAAAAATAAACGGACAGAAAATTGAGGATGTCTTTGACTATCGTTATCTGATGAAAGATGAATATGTCGAAGTCCTGATCCGCAAGCCTTCCGGGGAAGAATGGCTTTTGGAAATTGATAAAGATTACGACGATGAACTTGGAGTTGAATTCGAGAATGGACTGATGAGTGAATACCGCTCCTGCAGCAATAAATGTATGTTCTGCTTCATCGACCAGATGCCTCCCGGCATGCGTGAGACTCTGTATTTTAAGGATGATGATTCCCGCCTTTCATTTCTGCAGGGAAATTATATCACCATGACAAATATGAAGCAGGCAGATATTGACCGTATCATCCATATGCAGCTCGCACCGATCAACATTTCTGTACAGACAACCAATCCGGAGCTCCGCTGTAAGATGCTGCATAACCGGTTTGCAGGAGAAAAGTTGAAATTTCTCCAGGATCTGTATGAAGCACATATTGAGATGAACGGACAGATCGTATTATGTAAAGGCGTAAATGACAAAGATGAATTAAAACGTTCTATAGAGGATCTTTCCCGCTATCTTCCTTTTATGCGAAGTGTATCCGTTGTACCTGCCGGGCTTACCAAATACCGGGAAGGACTCTACCCACTGGAACTCTTTACAAAAGAAGAAGCCGGTGAAGTCATTGATATGATTGAAAGTTATCAGCCAAAATTCTATGACGAATATGGTCTGCACTTCATACAGGCAAGTGATGAATGGTATATTCTTGCCGAACGTGATTTTCCGGAAGAAGAACGCTATGATGGATATATCCAGTTAGAAAACGGGGTTGGCATGATGCGCCTTTTAAAGACAGAATTCCAGGATGCACTGGATACTCTTATAAAAAGTGATGAATATGAAACATGGAAAGCTGAGACAAAGCGTACACTGACCATAGCTACCGGAAAACTTGCTTACAGTACGCTCGCCGGATTTGCCGATGAGATTATGAAAGCATTTCCGAATATAAAGATCAACGTCTTCGCCATCCGCAATGATTTCTTTGGGGAGACGGTTACCGTATCCGGACTGATTACCGGACAGGACCTCAAAAAACAGCTTCTGGAAAAGAAAGCATCCGGTATCGATCTTGGTGATACGCTTCTGATTACATGTAATATGTTGCGAAGCGGGGAACAGGTCTTTCTGGATGACATAACCGTACAAGAACTGGAAGAAGCATTGGATATGAAGCTTGTCGCTGTCGAAAACCAGGGACAGGATCTGATCGAAGCGATGCTGAATCATCATTATACAATGAACCGTGAGAATGATTCGGATAGTTTTGTGTATGTGCGGGGGTATGATTCGTAAAAAACAATCATTTTCAGAACTCACCACTTGGAAAACATATGAAAAAGAACAGTAAATACTGTAATTTCTCGTATTTACTGCTCTTTTTTATTTATCCACAACGCATCTCATTTTCAGAAATGTTATCCACGCCGGTTCTTCTTTTTTCCTCATTTTAAGCCGGATTCACATGGATCATGATGTGCTTTGTATTAGCAAATTCCTTTTCTACATTATCATGTACCGTCTCTGCGATTGCATGTGCATCTTTCAAAGAAAGCGTACCATCTACCGCAATCTCCGCATCAATATATACTTTATTACCAAACATTCTTGTTCTTAAAAGATCCAGACGCACAACCCCTTTCGTCTTCCGGATGTAATCTGCAATCTTTTCTTCGTATTCTTCACTGCAGGATGTATCCAGCATCTTATCCAGCGCATCTTTGAAAATATCAAATGCAACTTTTAATATGAAGATACAGATGATCACACTTGCCAGTGGATCAAGTACCGGAAATCCCAGCATGGCTCCCCCGATACCGATCAGAGAACCTACAGAAGAAAATGCATCCGATCTGTGATGCCATGCATCTGCCATAAATGCAGCGGAATCCAGAATCTTCGCATAATGTCTGGTATACCAGAACATAGCTTCTTTTGTAAGGATTGACACGATAGCTGCCGCCAGTGCGATCACTCCCGGCGCTTTCAAGTGACTGTAATCACCGGCTATGATCGTCTTCACACCACTCATTCCAATACCAATACCCGTTGCAAGAAGAATGACTGCAAGCACCATCGATGCTACACATTCCAGTCTGTCGTGACCGTATGGATGTTCGTTATCCGCCGATTTCTTAGATAATTTTACCCCGAGAAATGCAATGAATGTGGCAAACACATCCGATAATGAATGAACCGCATCGGATATCATGGCTCCCGAATGCCCGATAATTCCTGCCAGTAGTTTGAACGCTGTCAGAATAACATTTCCAAGAATTCCCACGGTTGATAAATGATTAATCATTTTCTGTTCATTTAATTGTTGTTTTTGACTTGTCATAAGATAACCTCCATTTTTAATAATGTCATGTCTCCTATGGCACCTGAGGTGAGACTACTGTTCCTCAGTATTCTATTTGCAAGACTGCTTTTTTGCAAAAAAATACACCTGTGGAACTTTCTACTTACTGTCCCACAGATGTATGATATATCGTCTCATCTGCTGCCGATAATCGACCGGCCCGGCATGCACATCATTTTTCCGATATTATTCTTGTAAAAAATGAATGTAGCCTGATCAGTTTGTACTGTTATCCCTTATCCGTATTGGATATATTCAGTGCAAAGAGATTTTATATATAATATTCGATTTTAGCGAAAAAGTCAACTGCTTTTTCAGGTTTTCATTTCAGTAAAAAATAATAATTTTCTGATCTGCTTGAATCTATTTATCAGATATGCTATATTTAAGACACAAGAGGGAAACCGCAAGCGGCTACCCGGGTATAATTGTTAACTATTTATATAGTCGTCAACTATTCGCAGTAGTTGGCGGCTATCTTCGTTTTCCCTTGAAAATCTCATAACAAAGACTTACAAGGGCAACAATGAATATACAAAACTGAATCATGTCAGAATATGTAACCATTGCATCGCCCTCCTTTCTTTATAGTTTCATCTAGTCCTGTAGCGTTTTCAGATTATTTATATCCTCTTAAGTTCTTCTTAAGATTTTTCCAATTTCTTTAAGGAATTTAACATACTTTAGACATATTTGTTTTTTATAATAAACTCAGATAGTTGAGAGAGACAAATTCAACTATCTCCCCCCTCATAAAGTAGCACACCGGGAATCCGGTGCAACACTTTACTCTCATTCCTTTAGATAACTATAACGACAACGAACGCCACAGGCCGAAAGGTTTGTGGCGTTCGTCGTTTCTTTTTTCTTTCGCAAAATATGATGCTTGTTTAACGGTTATATGATATAATAAATTATCAACAACCCCCTTATATAACTTATCATTTTCTCTCGTTCCACAAAAAGAATGTTTCAAAAGAAAGCGGTGGTTACTATGAAAGGCAAATATCTTTTTACAAGTTTCATTATAATTTCACTTATCACGATAGTCTCAGCCTCTTGTGGCAGTTCCAAAACTGACAAAACCTCACAGGAAACGCCGGTAAATTACACCGGTGAAAATATCAATCAGCTTCTGACCTATACCGTTCCAGATGGATACCATATCGATACAGATAATTGTACAGATAAAAACGAAGCTTCATACACAATTATTTTATCCTCTGATGACTTAGATGAAGAAGTATTTACTCTTGAGATTATCTCTTATAAAAAGCAAGGTGTAGCAATCACTGACGATTGCGACATTGATATGGACTACCTGTTAAATGTTTCCAAGGATTCTGTGATTAAAAAGATAACCTTAAACGACACATTTACAGTAGATGGGCATACCTGCAATGAAGTTACAGTGTACTGGCCATATGATCCGGTTGAAGAATTCATCTCTCCATCCCAGAATCCTGTATCATATCTTTTACATGCCCTCGGATTCAAAAAGGAACAAAAAACGATTGCTTTTGAACAGGCATATATTCAAAATGGTGATTATATTATCGGAGTAGGCGTCCGATGTTTCAATGCAGTGCAAGATATTGAAAATGATGTATTAAAAAAAGATTTGTATAAAATACTGAATTCCATAAAATTTTCAGGCAACCTATAACAAATCATCCTGAATATCTTCCTCCAGCATTCGTATCCCCGCAACACTGGTCACCGGCAGCGAGAACACTATCGTACGTTCTTTGCTGTCGAGACCGGCCTGCTCCATGATTGCTTTCATGATCTGGTTCTTCTCTCTGCTCTTCGTTACGATCAGGATGACTTCTTTTTCTTCCACCAATGACACCCCTAGATATTTCTTTGCAAGCTCCATTCCGGTTCCTTTGGCGTGGATCACAGTCCCTCCGCCGGCTTTTGCTGCTCTTGCCGCATCCATGACTGTATCGATATATCCCTGATTCGCGATTGCTACCAGAAGTTCATAATCTGTATCTTTCATCGCTGTCTCCTCCTCTTTTTCAAATTCCTGTTCATTTACAAGAAACTGCAGTGGCTTTCTTCCGCCCACGCTGCTAAGCGGCACGATGAACGATACCCCCGTCCCCGGTACATCGATCAGCATCTTCGTGATCAGTCCCCGGCGCAGCTTTTTCCACGTCTCTCCTGTAACGATTGCAAGAAATAATAACTTTTCTGATTCTTCCAGACCGAAATAATCCAGTACTTCACTCTGTGCCGTCCCTCTTCCGGTCGTTTCCAGGAATACTGGAAGTCCGTACTCTTTAAAAAATGTCCGGAAGTCTTTTCGTTTATTTCTGTTTGTGATGGTCACCATCATATATACCTTGCTCATGAATTCTCCCTTACAACTCTATGATATCCGCATCCCCATATGCCTCCAACGGCAGTACTTTGACCGGCTCTGCGAGCATCTCTTCTTTGTCTTTCTTATGCTCCTGATACTGATACACCACACCCAGGATCTGTATCGTGATAAGCGGTGTCATTGCTACCATTGCCACGACTCCGAATGCATCGGTCACTACATTTCCGCCAACTGCTTCACAAGCTCCCTGTGCAAACGGAAGTAAGAAAGTTGCTGTCATCGGTCCGGATGCAACACCACCTGAGTCAAATGCGATCGCCGTAAATATCTTCGGCACGAATAATGTCAGGATCAGTGCCAGTGCATATCCCGGCACCAGAAACCACAGGATTGAAATACCTGTCAGCACACGTATCATCGCAAGTCCAAGGGAAAATGCAACGCCAAGTGACAGACTGAGTCCCATAGCTTTTCCCGGTATCGCTCCGGATGTCAGTTCTTCCACCTGCTCCATCAGCACATATACCGCCGGCTCTGCCTTTACGATAAAGTAACCGATCAGCATACCGATCGGGATGATCACCCAGCGGTAAGGAAGCCCTGCGATCACCTGTCCCAGATAATTACCTACCGGCATAAATCCTACATTTACCCCTGTCAGGAATAATACCAGTCCAATGTATGTATACAGGATACCGACTAAAATCTTAATCAGCGTCTTCTTTTTCAGTTTCAGGGACACTACCTGAAAGAATGCAAAGAACAGAATGATCGGAAGCAGTGAACCACCGATTTCTTTCATATAATGTGGGATTCCGGACTCGAATAATTTCCATAATGCTACAGATGTCTCTGCATCCGGTATCACAGTCTCGGAATAACTGCCGCCCTGTGGATGATAGATAATACCAAGAAGCAATACCGCAAGCACCGGACCGATCGAGCACAACGATACCAGACCAAAGCTGTCCGTCTCCGCATATTTATCACTACGCACCGCAGAGAATCCGATTCCCAGTGCCATGATGAACGGCACCGTCATCGGTCCGGTTGTCACACCACCCGAATCAAATGCAATCGCCAGAAAATCCTTCGATACAAAAAAAGTCAGGATGAACACCACCGGATAAAAGATCAGCAGCATATAGGACAGCGGTTTTGAAAATAACATACGCAATACAGCGGCCACCAGAAAAATTCCGACTCCCACGGCAACCGCCAGGATCAGTGTCATATTTGATACCGAAGGTACCTGTCCGGCCAGCACTTGCAGATCCGGTTCCGATATTGTGATGATAAATCCAAGTATAAAACACAACCCGATGATCACCGGCAGCCTTTTCGACTGTGCGATCCGGGTTCCGATCCGCTCTCCCATCGGCGTCATCGACATCTCTGCCCCCAGTGTAAAGAACATCATTCCTACTATCAGAAGAATTGCTCCAATAATAAAAGCCATCAGAATGCCCGGCGGCACCGGTGCGATCGTAAAGCTTAAAATCAATACGATCACAATGATCGGCACCACCGCTTCCAATGACTCTTTTAATTTCTCCATTAATTTTGTCCAATATAATTTCAATAACTATCCATGCCTTTCTGCGTTAATTTTTCTACAGTTTTCTGACTATTCAATATATTCATTATATTATCACAAAATTCTGATCCTATCTATTTTTCTTTCGCTAAGATCTTGTTAAGATTCTTTATTTTATAACCATATCCTTTGCAAACAATGCAATATGTGCTTTGCTTTCTTTTTCCTAGAATTTACTACTGCCGCCGCCATGGGTTCTTCCTGAAGAAGAAGTATGTGTACTGCTGCCACCAGAAGAACTCTTCTTTTCTTTCGCCGTTTTTGAAATTGTTTCATACAGGAACATATCTCTGCTTTCTGTAATATCCAGACTACCATCTTTTACGTAACTGCCTGCCGTCGTCTGAAAACGCACCGTTTTCAGCTGCGCTTTCATCCTACCTACGATAATAAGCGACAGAATAACTCCGACTCCAAAGGAAATCAGGATCCAGATCGGCGATAATGGTTCTCTTGGAAGGCTTTTTCCTCCAAAAGTTTCCCCGCTTCTTGCCTGTGTAATGAATTTATCGCACAGATTGACAAATGTCTGAAATGCTGCGAAGTACTTTTCATCGTGCAAATCGCCCTTCATCTCTTTCAAAATATATTCGATGCCGTCATCGGTAAAAGCTGTAATCCCGTAACCACAGGTTGAAATACAGCAAATGTTCTCTTCTCCTACACTGACGAGAAGCAGGACTCCGTCCTTATCTGCCCCATATCCAAAGTTTCCATAATCATATGTATCGTCTGCATATTCTTCTGCTGTTTTTCCATCCAGCGTATTCGTTGTCACCACAACAACTTCCATTTTCTGACGAACACTTAGTTCATCAAGCATATCATTTAATTCCGCTTCCTCACTATATGTCATAAGTTCTGCCTGATCCTGCACACGGCAATATTCATTTGCAAATCCGCCTGTATCATCGGCTGAAACTGAAATTGTCATACCCAGACACAGGGCCAGAATAAGTAAAAGTGATATCATTTTCTTTTTCATTTTCGTCACCCCCTAAAACAGTCCGAATAAATGAAGAAGTGTTGCAGCACCGTAAGTTACTGCAGTAAACACAGCCGCCAGTATAAGCGTCCAACGGGTTGCTGCTGATTTATCTACCGGCAGATCTCCGACAAATTTTCCGGTCTGTCCGTTCATTGCAAATGTATATCTGTTCCCATTCCATGTGGTATTCAGCAACCATACCGGATATAGGGCATATCTGGCTTTTCCGCCGTGAAACTGTACGCTGGTATTTTCAGCCGTTACTGTTTCGTAACCAATGACTGTTTCAGCAAATGCCTGTTCCGTTGATTTCTTTACACGTTCATTCGCACGATCTATACTCTCTTCTGCTGTCACATCATATTTATCTGCAAGATAACCGGCAAGATAAGCAGTCTGAAAATCCACTGCCTCCGCACAGTTGAATGGTTCGATTGATTCCATCAGACCATCTGCCATTTTAGTAGAACCGTCTACCGGAACCTCTTCAAACCCAATGCTTCCACCTCTGTGTACCATAAAGTAACTGGTCTTGGTGTAATTATAATTACTGTCACTCCAGGTACGCACCTTGGTTGCCTTATAGCGAACCTTTGCGTCTACATCGGTATCAAAAAGCCAGAATGGTACATAGACACCTTTGATCTCATCGATATGATTCTGATCCTTGAAAATCTTCGGCAGAAGACGTTTTCCTGTCAGATGTTTTACCAGCCCTTCTTTCGCTGCTTTTTTATTCAACTTGAACGGAATGACCAGATCCGGTTTCAGGGTGCCGGAAAACTGTCCCATCATAACAATCGGATTATCGCAGAAAGGACAGGATGTTGCCGCCGTATTCGCATCGCCTACAATCTCCCCTCCGCAGGATTTACACACATATGTGCGCAAACCATCTGTTTCTCCTTCTTCCCATTCACCCCCTGCTGTGGTCTCCCAATCCATATTGTCTGCTTCTTCATCCTGCAGTTCGGCATCATATCCTTTCAGTACATCCATTTCGAACTCCGTGTCGCAGTATGGACACTTCATCTTTTGAATCGTACTGTCAAAGGCTATCGCACCTCCACAGCAAGGACATTTATATTCCTGTAATCCTGCCATAATTCATTCTCCTTTCATCGAATAACGGATTGCCGAGATTTTATTTTATTCTCCATTTTGCATTGTCGATCTGCAGGCTATAACCGCAGAAGGAACAGCAGTTATTCTCATCCGGTATAAAATTCGCTCCGCAGGATGGACAATCCTTTTCTATAAAAAAAGCTCCATCTGTCTTTCTTCTTTCCGGATATCTTGCTCTTTGAAGAACCAGGGTATTCTTTACTTTTTTCGTATAAGGTTTCTTTTTTTCAGGAAGGTAAGTTTCTTTTCCAAATACCTGCACTGTTATTTCCGTTGTCTGCTCGGTGTTGACCACTTTCTTCAGCACGATCGCATCCACTCCGTAGTCCAGCAGATCCTCCTTCTTTTCTTTATAAAGGACTTCACTGATACAGGATCGCAGATAGTTTTCAGAATATCTTACAATCCCTTCCCGCATCTTTTCCTGCTTTGCCCTGTCGCGGGAAATAAAGGACAGAATTCCTATAAGCACAAGCAAGGTAAGCACCACACCTATGGTAAGCGAAATATCGATATCATCGATGAGCCAAAGACTAAAGGTAAGACAAATGAACATGATGATCGATCCGGCAAACAAAAGCAATGTATATCGCATGTTTGCACCCATCTCTTTATAAATCTCAAACACTTCCGTCTGCCAGTCATAGAATTCACTCTGCATCACACCACCGCAATATGGGCAGATGATCTGTTGACCGCTCAGCTCCACTTCTGCACCGCAAGACGGACAGGTAATCATCAGCTTATCCGAATAAAATTCTTTATTCTTACCCTGGCGGTCAGAATGGCGGATATGCCTTGACTGAAGGATACGCAGATAGCTGCCTTTCCGATAGATCTGATGTACTACTTTGCCGCTCTTTGGAGAAACAAGCCGCTCCAATGAACTGCACTGCAAAATAGATTCCCGCCATTCCCTGCCATCATCATTCCATCTTTTGAAATTATTTTTCGGCAACGGCATCACATCCGTCAGACGGATATCCCGGCAGAGCTTTCTCTTCCTGAGAAGATTGATCTGATGATCCATTTTCCTTCGAAAAGTCATATCCATTCTTTTTGGAAGCAGATTTTTGTCTGCTTTTCCCAAAGGAAGCAGCACGCTCTCAAAAGCTTTTTGGATTTCCTTTTGTACATTTGTTCCCTGCAAAGGTGTATTTCGCTCTGCAAAAATTCTTTTTATCTTTGCTTTTTTCAAATTCTCCGGCAAAAACTGATCCATATCCACATCTATGATTTTTTCAGCAATACCAATTGCACAGACTATCGTAACTAATGCCGCAAAAAATATCGCATCTGACAGGCTCATATCCTTCCCTCCTTCCTTCCATTCTTTTCGCCTTTTTTTGTATTACTCTTTTTCTTCCCGGTGATACTTGATAATATCTTTACTTAGTACGATACAACCAATGAGACCCAGTGGAATCATTGCAGCGAATGCAAGGAAGTAAACCGGAGTCGGCCCCGGTTCCAATTTATATTGTCCTTTTGAGTTCCGGTAAACCGTAATCGGCACAGTATCCCCTTTCTTCATTTTTTTATAGCAAGTTTTAAAATCATCATAGGTCGTTCCATCGATTTCATAAGTAAACCTTACCTTATATTTTTCTTTTCGCTCCCCATCATCATCTTTTTCATCTGTTTGTTTACAACTGTAAACGAGTGCATCCATCGTTCGGACATCGGTTGAATTCTTATACTCCCAGCTTAGCCTCTTCGTATATATCATCCCACCGATTCCTGCAATAATAATGATAATGCTTAAGATCAGGGCACCTATCTCTTCTTTATGTGCCTTTTCTTCAGATGGAAGTCTATACACAGCATTCCCTCCTCTCTTATATTACTGTCTGTCATTTTCATCAAAAATGTCTCCACATTCCGGACAGAATTTCGGTGGGTGCATCGGGTCTTCCGGTTCCCATCCACACTTATCACAGCGGTAAAGCGGTGCCCCTTCCGGTTTCTTAGATCCACAGTTCTGACAGAATTTACCTTTATTCATTGAACCGCAAGAGCAGATCCATCCTTCTTTCTCTACCGGTTTTGGTGATCCGCATTCTGTACAGAACTTACCGGTGCTAAAGTTTCCGCAGCTACACTTCCATCCGTCTGCCTGAGTTACCGGTTGCGGTGCGGCCTGTTGTGCTTCCTGTTGCTGACCCATTGCAAATAAATTCTGTGCGTTCATACCGCCGCCCTGATTCATCGCCATGCCCATACCCATGAATCCGGTCATCGCACCTGCCTGATTGCCGGCTGCGGTCTTCATTGCATCAGCCTGTGCTCCAACCAGCGTTGCCGCTGCCATTGTAGGATCACGCATGATCGCCGTACGCTGTGCCTGTTTGATCAGTTCTGCATCTTCATCCGGAAGTGTCACGGATCCAAGCGCAATACTTACAACCTTCAGTCCGCGAAGTGCACCCCATTTTTCTGAAAGTGCCGTATTCATCGCATTTTCAAGATCTGTATTATGTGTCACAATCTGGTTCGGACGAAGTTCCAGTTCTGACAAATGTCCAAATGCCGGCTGCAAAGCAGAAATAAACTCCGTCTTAAGTGTAGCATCCAGTTCCTCACGGGAGTATTCCTGCTCCACATTTCCACAAACGTTAGAGTAGAATAACAGAGGATCGGCAATCTTGTAAGAATATACACCTGAGCAGCGGATTGATACATCAATATCAAGTCCGATCTTGGAATCAACAACACGGAATGGAACCGGATTTGGCGTTCCAAAACGGTTTTCCAAAATCTCCTTGGTGTTAAAATAATAGATTCTCTGATCCTTTCCGGTATCTCCTCCGTATGTAAAACGTTTTCCTGCCGTTTTGAATGTTTCCTTAATACTCTCACCGAGACTGCCTGAAAAAATGGACGGTTCGGATGAAGTATCATAAGTAAATTCACCCGGTTCTGCACAAACTTCTACGACTTTCCCCTGCTCCACAATGATCATACACTGTCCATCCGCTACGGCAATACCTGATCCATTCGAAATGATATTGTCGTTTCCCTTCGTATTCGATGAACGTCCGGTGACACGTTTTTGCCCTTTTGCAACAAGTACCTCCTTCGGCATAGATTCACAATAGAAAAATTCTTTCCACTGATCTGCAAAAGTACCTCCAAGAGCACCCATACCTGCTTTAATAAGTCCCATAATATTTTCCCCTTTCCTTTTGAAATAATTTTTTCCTTACATTGCATAAATCTGATCCATCAGGTATTCGGCAGTCATGGATTCATAAAAAAACTGATCAATGAGACCGTTTTTCTTTGCATCCCGAATGTCTTTTGCTGCCTGTTTTTCCGTATTAGAATCCACGATAAATGCGATCTTGCATTCCGGACACGCCATCTTCACTTCATCCCGGATCTTCATTCTCTCATAAAACTTCCACGGAGTAGAACTCGTCACCTCCATGATAAGAGCAAACGGTTTGTAGATCTTACACATTTTAACTGTGTCCGTTGGCGACTCTGTACGCACTACATCGATCTCGTAATCCGAATTTCTGAAGGCAGTCGCTACAGAATCAGCAAATAAAAAATTCTGCATATCAACCACTATTTTCCGCATCAGAGCATTCCTCCTTTCTTTTCGTGATATATCCGATATGCCTGTTGTATTTTTTCTTCAGTGTAACAGAGAAACCTAGTGCTGTCTGTCCTCAAAAGTGTGGACAAATATGCATTTTGCCAAAAAATTGCTCTGTTTTTCCAAAAAACAGAGCAATTTTTACATTACAGTTGTATTCTATTTTCAGCCTATACATCAAGCTGGCTTCCCGGCACGACCAGGCGTTTACTTACCGCTGCAACCATCAGACGATTGCGGTTTGTGTATCCTGTTTTCTCTAACATCCGGTGGATATAGGTCCGCACCGATGATTCTGCCACATGAAGCTTTACCGCAATCTCAGCATTTGTCTTTCCTTCACATAGCAGACGCAAGGTTTCCATTTCCTGATCAGAAAGATCACATGAAAGTGCATTTCCAAGCTGTACCGTCGGTACCTTATCTGGCCAGAAACTTCCACCTGCAAGTGTCCCTTCAATCACACCGATGAGATCTCCGGAAGGGGAATCCTTATACCAGAAACTGTCCGCTCCTATTTTCCTTGCCCTGTCCAGAAAACGTCCCTCTAACATAGAAGTCACCATTACGATCTTGATCCGTGGATAATATTTTTTAATTGATTCGGCCGCATTCAGTCCGTCCGAATCATTTTCCGTACAAATATCCATTACCACCAGATCAATATGTCCCTCACCGCATTGCCGTAGTGCTGCATCTGCGCGCGTCAAAGTACCTGCCACTTCACATTCTGTGCTTTTTTCTATGCAGGAGCATAAATACTGGCGGGCAAGCATCTGATCCTCAACAATTAATATTTGTTTCACACTCATTCCTCTCTCTCCCTTCTTTCAAGTCCGGGAATCTCTATTACCAAAGCAAACTCCGGAAAACTCTGCACGAGCATCATTCCTCCTGCCGTTTCAATCCGGTAACGTAGATTGGTAAGTCCTCCGCCTTCCCTGATTGCTTTCTCAGGAGACCTGCCATTATTGTATATCATCACAGTATAGCTGGTTTCATTTTCAAAAACATTTACTTCCAACTCTGTTGCATGAGCATATTGAACTGCATTATTCAGGCATACCTGCATAGCTGCATACATTAACTCTGCCGCTTTCCCCTGTGGTTCCTTTCCTTTTATTCGCACACGCACCCCACTGCTTCTTGCACTGTCAAACAGTTTCTTCTTTGCCGGTAAATGCTCTGTCTCCCTGAAAGCAATGGTTTTCTCCCATTCCTGCAGAACAGTCTCCGCATCGATTCCGTCAAACTCTCCGGAAAGAAACTGTTTCATCACTATAATACTGGCCGCGAGATTATCATGCATTTCGGATTTTGCAGCAAAAAGTTCTTTCTCCCTGGCTATTTTCTCTACATTTTCAGAAAGCCTGCGCAAATTTTCTTCATCTTCTGCAAGCTTCTTGTTATCTATAAAAAGCTGCTCCAGCGCATGGCATAATTCCGTAACATCTGCGGCTGTAAGCTGGATGTAATTCTCCCCGTACCGATCCGTTACTTCTGTTTTTTCAAACTGCCATATGGTGTTATCCGGGAAACGATACGTACTTTCCATATTCGAAAGCCGCAGAATACCTTCCGGTGGAAAAGCAAGTGCCATCTCAACTTCACCAAGGTATTGCATATCGCTTTCAAATAAATAATGACTCAGACGATACATCTGCCTGTTACAAAGCACAATCCCCCCTCCGCTGTCAAAAAAGCAGACTGCCGTTGGAAGCTGATCAAATCCTTCTTTGATACGATTAAACCCGAAACGCCTCAATCTACGCATTTGCCTCTCCTCCTATCAATGTACGAATCAGCCATAATCCATCCTCCCTGCATACCATCACCTCCGCAGAGGCAATTTCGGACAAATCAGTCATACATTCCACAGACAGATTCATTTCCTGATCAGATACAGAAATAAATAGTGAATGCAGCTCTCTTATTGTCATTTCCGTTATTGTTTTCAATAGTTCAAACAGGCGCTCAACCTCTTTGGATGCTATCGGTTTTGTGGTTAAATAGACCACACCACATTCAACTTCGCAGGAATTCATCGCGCGCACCAGTTCATCGATCGTAAGCCTAAGTTCCTGCTGCGGAAGCTTTTCGTATTCCTGAGACAGAAAATACAGATTTGCGCTTCGCTTGATATAAGTACCGAGCAGCAGGATCTCTTTCATGTGCTCCCGCATTTTCGG
This sequence comes from Dorea sp., assembly GCF_977044405.1. Classification (NCBI taxonomy): domain Bacteria; kingdom Bacillati; phylum Bacillota; class Clostridia; order Lachnospirales; family Lachnospiraceae; genus Dorea; species Dorea sp. The sequence goes on along the minus strand of NZ_CDRRQK010000008.1, from coordinate 29,451 downwards.
AGGCTTCGCATTCCTGCACTGTTCAAGAAGCTCCTTTATCCGTTCGGTCTGCTTCTTGTGTTTTTCTTCCAGTTCATCATAAATATGGTTCTTTTCAGTCAGTTCATACAGCTGCTTCTGTACTAAATAGGCATCCTTTAATTTCTTTTTATTATTCTCTTTTTTTCTCTTATTCTCATCAAGCCGGGCACGGAGTTCCGTCAAATGCTGCACGTTATCTCCCCAGATAACAAAACCATCTTTAACCGGTGCCGCTGAAATGCGCATTCCATCCGGACAGACGATACTTTCACCCTCCTGTGGACATACCATATTCTCTCCGGCTGTGCGGGAATGAAGCAGAATATGACCATTTTGATCTGCGATACAGGATGCCAGAGTTGTTGCCTCATACAATTCAACATACCCTGTGTTAGACTGTATCATTCGACAGTGGATACAGCTTTCGTATATCGCCGCATAAAAGAGACAAAACATTACATTCATATCTCCAAAAACGTCACGGACAACCTGAAATCCCAAAAGATAAAGCACTCCATACAAAAGAATCACGCAGCTTAGGACAAAAGGCATCATTCTCCTTTTTCCAATACTTGGAAGTCTGGTTTTTTTCAAAAGCTGAACAATAGAGAAACACACACAGCCAACTACCCATACAAGAATCACAAAGTAGACCGGACGATGGAAGAACACCTTGTTATCCGGCACTCCCGGTATTCCACTTTCAAATACAAATACCTGCTGATGAAGATCGTTTGTAATAACAGCCAAAAACAGTGCCGCCGGAATCAAAGATAATAGCCAGCTTTTTTTCGAAAGTTGATAATTCTCTGACTTTCCCAAAAAAATCGCAATATATACACCCAACAGTGGAATAAAAATAATCGGCAGATAATAAAGATACCACAGATAACGTGCCACGGTCATATCTGTAACCACCTCATATTTCAAAGTACGCAGAGTCAGCCAGATAAGCATCAGGACATCCATCAGTCGAAGACAGTGCAACACCGGTTTCTGAATGATTCTCTGATCCAGAGAATACCCCCACAAGACAAACAATAATAAATACAATGCAGCACGAACATAGCTGGGATAATTCCCACCTATATTAAACCAGGCCAACAGCCGGCAGGAATAGGCCGCTATGATTATCGCAAATACAAAAATCATCAAATAAAGCTGTCTGGTGTTCCGTTTCACGAGATCCCCCCTCTCTACAAATCCTCACCTTTGGGAATCTTTTCTACTTCCAGTATAGTATAAGCCTCCTTTATACGCAACTTATTCACCAGCGTTTCTTAATTATTACCGTGGAATAAACTTCCTTCTGTTCTTTCTTTTTTCTCTGACAAGCAGTGACAAAAATCCTGCCATTCCGATCAAAGACAGGATTTTTCCTGTTATTGTCCCCGGAGCATGATAGATGATCTTCACTTCATGGTTACCACTTTCGATCTTACACCCTAGAAATGCCGTATTCACTTTTTGTATCTTTGTTTCTTTTCCATCAATAAACATTTTAAAATGTTTATCATAAGGGATGGACGTAATAAACCATCCGTCTTTCTTTACATGAATAGTCCCCTGGATCACGTTATCTTCTGTCTGTTTTTTGTCCACCTGGATTTCTGACTGATACAATAATTCTGACCGTTCCGGCAGACTGCCGAGATATGCCTGTACATGGCTTAATTGATATTTTCCTTTGCCAAATGTCACAGAAATGGTATCCTCTCCATCCTTTAACGGCACTGCATAGGTAAATGTTTTATTTTCGTTATAATATACATGATCTGTTGCACTTAGTTTGTTCCGAATTCCGTTGACCCAGACTGCCACGTCTTTATTCGGATGTGCGTTGTCCACCCGGAAGCTCAGGAAAAGAATCTGTTTCTGCCCCTCTTGTTGTTGTGCCGTTTCCTGCCGCACCTGTCGGATGGAAAATCTTGTTTTTTTCATCTTCTTTGCCTGAATCTTCCAACCATCTTTTGTTTCTTGCATCCACGTTACGCCTTCTATTTCATTTCTATTTTTCTGCTCCGCTCCACCTGTAGTTCTATTATTGACCATTTTCAGACTAACCGGCGCATAGGCTGTCATTATGTTCTGATCTGAAGATTCCGTATGTTCTTCAACAACCGCATATTCCAGAAGTGCCGTCTGATTATATGGAAATGCAAGTTTCTTATATTCCTCTTCCGTCATCACACAATCTGTTGCGTACATGACCGGTGCTGCATCTTTATTCTGATATATACCGGTTGTGCCACATTTCTTAACCAGAGTATATCCCGGCACATCCGAATCTGATACGATATACCGCACTCCCATCATCCGGCGGAATACCGGATTTTTCGAGACAGACTGCATCATCCCATTGCGGAACGGTTCTTCCAGTCCGAATGTCTTCTGACGGAATGTCTGATAGTCCGGATTGTATGCCGATGAATAGATGGAAGTAATATTCTGATCCACATCCCAGATCCGGTTTAAATCTGCTGCATTTTCATCGTCATTGCCCACCTGTTCTGTGCGGTAATATCCATCATCATTTTTTAATGCTTCTTTTACCGCATATCTGTTATGTTCTCCCGCAATATCCCGGTAGAGTTTGCGGCTGACGTACCTGTCTGGCTTCATCTGATAAAAAGTGTTCATCGTAACTGCCAGACATATCACCGACGGCAGTGCCAGCATCAGAATCTCTTTCGTCTCTTTGCGGTGTCTCTTCATCGCACAATACAGTACATAACAGATCAGAAACAGAATACTTTCTGCAAGCAGGGCTTTCCATATACTTTCCCCTGTGCCTTTCGAAGCAAACTGATTCCTTGCTATATAAACGAATACCGTTGTGATGATATATGGAATCATTCCTGCAATAAAAGACAGTTCGCTTTTCCTGCACTTTTCCAGATAAATGCCAATCAGATAACAAAGCAATGGCAGAAACGGAATAAAGACTTTATCCCTGATATATAGTCCCCCATTTAATAAGTAAGCAAATACCGGGATCACAAGTACGATCACACATCCATACGTGAGTACCTTTTCATATACTTTCCGGTACAACAATCCCGTGAGCAGAACTGTGATCACCAGTGTCGTAAGTCCGATTCCATAGATACTGTAAGCAAATCGTTCTACTGCGATCTGCGGAATAAAAAAGGCAGCAAGCGATGTGTTCTGTCCTTTACTTCTCCCACCCGTTAATGCAAGTGCCGTCGGCACCAGGAAGAAACAGCTCATAAGTACTGCCAGAAACATTGAGCGCACGAAGCACAATCCATCCCTCAAAAAAGCGCTGACCGTAACCCTGCATTCTTCTCTTTGTTCAAAATAACGATGCAGTCCATAAAGAACGAGCGCCAGCATTCCGCCAATACTGAAATAAAAACTGGTCATGATCATCAGAAATACACTGACCGTAAAAAGAGCACTTTTTTCTTGTTCAAAATACCGGTCCACACCTATGAGTGCCAGACATAAGAACGGCATATAATCCACAAACATGATCTGTCCGCTGTACTGACCGATCATCGGTCCTGCCAGCAGGAACATCAGTGACAGGATAAAAGCAGTGCCTGTATCCGTCTTTCTGCTTTTCAGCCAGTAATAAAAAAGCAGTACCGAAGCAATCAGGCCTGTTACACTGACCGCCATGATATAATCCGACATTTTCACAAACGGGAGCAGATATGACGGCAGGATCAACGGACTATATAGTCCGTAATAAGCAAAATAGTAAATATTCTGACCGCCGCCCAGATTCGCTGCAAATTCGGGAAACAACTTTCCGGTTGCATAAAATTGCTGCCGGAAATAATCCGGCAGCACACTATGCTGACTGAGCCAGTCTACCTTTGCTCCAAAGATTCCATATCTTCCCACAAACATCCGGCAAAAAAAGAGTGTTAAGCCTGTAAGCAACAGGTAAGGAACGTATCTCTTAGCCTTGTCCATAACTCTTCCTCCGCAGATTTTGTGATAATGGCACCATCATGATCCTTTGTTCTTCTTTACTGGAATCCTTTAACAGATATACAGGCCGGTTCTTTACTTCCAGGTATGTCTTGGCAAGATACTGTCCCAGAATTCCGGTACACAGAAGCTGTACACCACCCACGCCAAACAAGATACAAACCATCGACGGCCATCCGGCCACCGGATCTCCCCAGATTAATGTACGGACTACGATCGCAACAATCATCAGGAATGATAATCCGCAGAACAAAACTCCCATATACGATGCAATCGACAGCGGAACTACAGAAAATCCCGTGATTCCCTCCAGAGAGTAAATGAATAATTTCTTTACATTCCATTTTGTTTCTCCGGCAGATCTTTCAATATTCTCATATTCCAGCCATTTGGTGCGGAATCCTACCCATCCGAAGATCCCTTTGGAAAAGCGGTTATATTCACTCATTTCCAGCACCGCATCTATCATCTTACGGTTCATCAGGCGGTAATCTCTGGCACCGCTTACAATCTCTGTCTTCGATATCTTATTGATCACGTTATAAAATTCTTTTGATAAGAATGACCGGATCTTTGGTTCTCCCTTTCTGGTTGATCTTCTGGTTGCCACACTGTCATACGGCTCTTCTTTTAAGATCCGGTACATTTCCGGTAGTAATGCCGGCGGGTCCTGCAGATCCACATCCATGATTGCGGCATAATTACCACCTGCGTTCTGAAGTCCTGCATAGATTGCGGCTTCCTTTCCAAAATTTCTTGAAAATGAAAGATACTGACATCTTCTGTCTTTTTTATGCAGGTCTTTCATAATCTCGTATGTTCTATCCGATGATCCGTCATCTACAAATATCAGCTCGAATCCCGTCTGTTTTTTCATAGAATCCATAATCTTTTTCATCTCATCATAATAAATCGGCAATGCTTCTTCTTCATTAAAGCACGGGATGATAATACTGATCTTGTCCATAACTTATGCCTCCTTGTCTTTTTCATGGAGTTATTGTAGGCTTGATTTCTTAAAGACATACGCAAATATTTCTTAAGATTTCTTAAAAAACTTCTATATTTTCCCAAAACTACCTTGCAGGGAAGCTCCCGCTGGAAGCTTCTCCTGCATACTTAGGTATACATAGAACCTGGCACCGGAAACTCCTCGCGAACGCATAACGTTATAAAAAGAAAGAAGGAAAATCAAATGATTTCTGATGCTTTACAGTATCATCATGCGTTTTGATTTCCTTCTTTTGTTCATTGATTTTATTATATTTGTTTAGAAAATAAGCTCTATTTTCGTTCCTTCCCCCAGTTTACTATCTACATGAATCTGGGCATTATGAAGCATGGCTCCGTGTTTTACGATAGAAAGTCCAAGACCGGTTCCTCCGGTTTCTTTGGAGTGGCTTTTGTCTACCCGGTAAAAACGTTCAAAGATACGCTCCGTCTCATTTTCCGGAATTCCGATTCCGGTATCCATAACTGAGACTTTCTTCCCCTGCAGGGTATCGCCTACCCAGACAGATAATGTTCCGCCTTCTTTGTTATACTTGATTGCATTTTCACAGATATTATAGATCATCTCATCCAGAATCTGACGGATACCGGCATATGTAACCGATTCTCCTGTCATCTCTACATGCACCTTTCTCTTGGCTGCCTGCGGCGAGAGTCTGGTTAGTATTTCTCTTGTCATCTGATAGAGATCAACCTCTTCTTTTTCCAGCTGCACATTACCCTCATCAAGTTTTGATAATTTGATGATATCTTCTACAAGCGTGATCAGTCTGCTTGCCTCATTATAGATACGCTCTGCGAATTTGCTCATATCTTCTGGTTTTACCAGTCCGTTTTTCATGATCTCCGCATACCCTGAAATTGACGTAAGCGGAGTTTTTAATTCATGCGATACATTTGCCGAGAATTCTTTTCTCATATTAGCAACTGCATCCTTTTCTTTATTCTGCTTATCAATACTCTCTAAGAGTGGTGTTAATTCTTCGTACACATCGTTCTCCAATGGATTATCAAGATCCAGTCTGTTGATTGGTCTGATCAGTCTTGTTACCTGCCACTTTACCAGAATTCCTGCAAATACAAGCATAATCACCGCGATTATTCCCATTACTGGAAACACCTTCATAGCAGTCCGGAATGCCGTATCTACCGTTTTGGATACTCGCAGGATATCTCCGTTATTTAACCTGACCGCATAGTAAAACATTTCCTTATTCAAGGTATTGGATTCCCTGATATCCTGACCACTTCCATTTTTCAGCGCTGCTTTTACCTCCGGACGGTTCTTATGATTCTGAAGCGTTACCTCATCTTCTTTGGAATCATATTTGACATCTCCATTTGGATCTATCAATGTGATCCTGGTGTCTTCGTGCACCTTATCCATCGTCTTCAGATAGGATTCTCCTGAAGTATCGATTGCTACATTAATATAATCCGCTTCCTGCCTTACTTCACTTTCCATAATGTGGATTGTCTGCCTGTATACCACGAGTGTTGTAATCGCATATGCTATGATAAGTGTCAGGGCTATGACCAGGATCATACTGCTCTGAATCTTTTTTCTCATACTTTGTTTCATGTTCTATTCTTTGTATGCTTCTAATTTACATTTGTAATCAGAAGCCTTCTCCTTCTATTCTCCAGTTTTCTGGCAAATTTAACGGCTCATACGATATCCGACACCGCGGACGGTTTCGATCTGTTCTCCCGCACTTCCAAGTTTCTGGCGCAGCGTTCTTACATGAACATCGACGGTTCTGGTCTCACCATCAAAATCGTAACCCCAGATATCTTCTAACAGCTGGTCTCTTGTCAACACGATATTTGAGTTCTTCATGAGTCGTTTCAGCAGCTCGTATTCCTTCAATGTAAGATTTACAACTTCCCCTTCTACTTTTACTTCATGTTTTTTCTGATCAATCTGTATCTTTCCAATCTCAATCAATTCTCCCTCTGCCGGATTCTTTCCTTTGCTTCGTCTTAATACTGCCTTGATTCTCGAGATCAGTTCCATCATTCCAAATGGTTTTGTTACATAGTCGTCTGCACCTGCATCCAGACCTTTGACCTTATCGTATTCTGCCCCTTTTGCGGTAACCATAATGACCGGGATATCCCTGGTCTTACTGGAGGCTTTTAATTTTTTCAAAAGCTCCATCCCATCTTCTCCTGGCAGCATGATATCAAGCAGAACAAGCTCTGGCGTTTCTAATGCCAGAGCTTCAAGGAATGAACTTCCATCTTCGAATCCGCGTGCCTGAAATCCTGTACTTTCCAGGGTGTACACCACCAATTCCCGTATATTACCGTCATCTTCTACACAAAAAATCATTCCTCATTCTCCTTCTTTTATACTACAGAAGATTTGTGAATTCCCGTGATGGAGAATTCCACCCATTCTGCTATATTTGTCGCATGGTCTGCAATACGTTCCAGATACTTGGCCACCATGATCAGGTCGATTGCTTCCACGCCCTGTTCTCCTTTGTGCTCAGCTATGAATCTGATCAGATTCGTCTTCACTTCTTCAAATAGCTGATCCACTATATCGTCATCTTCCATGACTTTCCGTGACAGTTCCAGGTCTTTTTCCACATATGCAGTTACACTGTCCCGCACCATCTTACCTGCCGCCTCTGACATCCTGATAATCAGTGGAATATCCTGCGCTTCCGATCTTTCCTCTGTAATAATGATCTCTGCTATATCAGATGCCTGATCTCCGATACGCTCCATATCTGTGATCATCTTAAGCGCTGCCGATATCTGTCTTAAATCTCTTGCAACCGGCTGCTGCTGAAGAAGCAGTTTTAAACAGAGTCTTTCAATATCAGTCTCTGCCTGATCGATCTCTTCGTCGGCTTCTATTACTTTGTGTGCCTGTTTGATACTTCCTTCTTTTAAAGCTGTTGTTGCTTTTCCGATTGCCACTTCGCATAACTCACCCATATGGATAAGCTGTTCATTGAGTAACACCAGCTGCTGATCAAATCGATTACGCATCTCTTAACCAAACCTCCCTGTAATATAATCCTCTGTTCTTTTATCTGATGGGATTGAGAACAATTTTTCTGTTTCATTATATTCTATCACTTCTCCTAACAGGAAAAATGCTGTGTTATCCGATACACGTACTGCCTGCTGCATATTATGTGTTACCATAACGATAGTATAATCTTTTTTAAGTTCCATCGCAAGGTCTTCAATCTTGGATGTAGAAATCGGATCCAGTGCGGATGTCGGTTCATCCATCAGAAGAACCTCCGGCTGAACTGCAAGTGCTCTGGCAATACAAAGTCTCTGCTGCTGTCCACCTGACATTCCAAGTGCACTCGTCTTCAGACGGTCTTTACATTCTTCCCAGATTGCTGCACTTCTCAGTGATTTTTCCACAATATCATCAAGCTTTGCTTTGGAACGGATTCCATGTGTTCTCGGTCCATATGCAATATTGTCATAAATACTCATTGGAAATGGATTCGGTTTCTGGAATACCATTCCAACTCTTTTTCTTAACAGATTGACGTCAATATCTCTGAAGATATCCTGTCCGTCGAGAAGAAGCTGTCCATCAATCTTACAGCCTTCTACCAGATCATTCATACGGTTAATGGATTTTAATAATGTAGATTTTCCACATCCGGACGGTCCGATAAATGCTGTGATCTTATTGGCTTCTATCTCAAGATTCACATTTTTCAGAGCATGAAAATCTCCATAGTGAAGATTCATATTCTTGATACTTATTTTACTCATGTTGATTCCTTCCTGATTCTTTTTACCCATTTCTCTATGGATCTATATCCTGCACCTGTTCAGTATGTCTGCATACTTTCCAGCTTCCTGTGCGTGTATACGTTAATTTTTCGTAATTTTCTTAGCAATTACACCTGATAATGTATTGATTACTACAACCAGTATCAGAAGTACAACTGCTGTCGCATAAGCCTGGTTCATATAAAGTCCCTCACTTGACAGATTATACATATGTACGGCAAGTGTTCTTCCTGAACCAAATACATTTTTTGGTACTTTAGCAACGGTACCTGCTGTGTAGATCAGTGCTGCCGTCTCTCCTACGATTCTTCCGATTGCCAGTATCACACCAGCCAGAATTCCAGGTACTGCTGATGGAAGTACAATTCGGAATACGGTACGGAGTTTTCCTGCTCCAAGTCCAAAGCTTCCTTCTCTGTAAGAATCTGGAACAGCTTTTAATGCCTCTTCTGTACTTCGCATGATCAATGGCAGAACCATAATTGCAAGTGTAAAAGCTCCTGCCAGAATTGAAAATCCCCATCCACAGGTCGTTACGAAAAACAACATACCGAACAGACCGTATACAATTGACGGAATTCCCTGCAGGGTCTCTGTCGTTAAACGGATGATTTCTACAAATTTGTTGCCCCTTTTTGCATACTCCACAAGGAAGATTGCTGAAAAGATCCCAAATGGAACTGCAATCAGCAGTGACAGAAGTGTCATAATTATAGTATTAATAAGAGCCGGCATTAACGAAGCATTCTCCGATGTATAGTGAAATGAAAATATCGAAGGTTTTAAATACGGTACCCCATGTACAATTACATACACGATCAAAAAGATTAATACCGCAAATGTAATAGCTGCCGATAACATAACAAGTAACATCATGATCAGAGATCCCGGCGTTCTTGTATATGCTTTTAATTTATCTTTAAAAGTCACTTCATTATTCATGATTCTTCCCCCTGTTTAAAAGTGCTACGCAGAAGTTCAGAAGCAGAATGAATACAAAAAGTACTACGCCCGTTGCAATCAATGCTTCTCTGTGAAGTCCGGAAGCATATCCCATCTCAATAACGATATTTGCAGTCAGTGTTCTGACTCCGCGGAAGATTCCTTCCGGCATTCTTGGCTGATTACCTGCTACCATAATGACAGCCATCGTCTCACCGATCGCACGTCCGATTCCCAGCACAATAGCTGCTACCACACCAGATTTTGCTGCCGGAAGCACAACTGTAAAGATAGCTCTTTCATGTGTTCCTCCAAGTGCAACTGCTCCTTCATAATACTGTGTCGGTACTGCTCTGAGTGCGGATTCTGTCAGACCAATAATAGTTGGCAAGATCATCATTCCAAGTAAGATTGACGCTGTGAGCATACTGCTTCCATTTCCACCTTTATGAAGACTTCTTCCTATTTCCCTGATCCATGGAACCAAAACAACCAGACCGAAGAATCCATATACAACTGAAGGAATTCCCGCAAGAAGTTCTGTTGCCATTTTCAGTGGTTTATATATCACCTTCGGGCAATAGAATGCCATGAATACAGCTGTAAGAATTCCGATCGGCACACCAATAATAATTGCTCCTGCTGTTACATATAAACTTCCGACGATCATTGGAAAGATTCCGTAAATGTCATTTTTCGGACGCCATAATTCGCCTGTTAAGAATTTTCCAAATCCTATTTTACTCATCGCAGGAATTCCATTTGCAAATAAGAAAATACAAATGAGCGCAACCGCCAGCACCGAAGCGCAGGCGGCAACTGCAAATACTCCCTGCATGAATTTTTCCGTCCATGCTTTTGATTTCATATTATTTCACTACCTCATCCCATGTTGTGGCATCGCCTGTGTAAATTGTCTTAACCTGATCGCTGCTCAGCTCGTCTGTTGTGTTATTCTTATTTACAATCACTGCAATACCGTCTGTTGCGATTACCTGGCTGTCCAGATCTTTCTTCTCGTCATCCTGTAATTCACGTGAAGCCATTCCGATATCATAACTTCCATCGATTGCAGATGTCATACCTGTTGTAGAATCTGTTGTCTGAAGTTCTAATTCTGCTCCGGTATTTACTTTCTTATATGCTTCGATCAGTTTTTCCATAACCGGTGATACTGATGAAGATCCTCCGACAACTGCTTTTCCAGATGGTTTGCTTCCCTCATAAGGTTTTGCCGAATCGTCTCCGATGTATCCGTTATCTGAGATTACCTGCTGTCCTTCCTGGCTCATAATATAAGCGATAAAGTCTTTTGCCACTTCATTGTCTGCGCCCTTCTTTGTTGCGATGTTGAATGGTCTGCAGATCTTGTATTTTCCATCTTTGATATTCTGCTCTGTAGCTTCTTCTCCGTCGATCTTTAATGCTTTTACTGTATCATTTAATGATCCAAGTGATACATATCCGATTGCGTAATCATCACCGGCTACTGTTGTCAGCATAACGGATGTGCTGTTTGTAATCTGTGCATCATCAGTTGTCATATCCACTTTTTCGCCGTCTTTCTTTTCTTCAATTCCAAAGAGTTCGATGAATGCTCCTCTTGTTCCTGAACCATCTTCTCTGGAAACAATTGTAATATCATTAGAAGAATCCCAGTCGCTTTCACTCTTGCTGCTCTTGTCATCTGAGGAAGCACTGTCGGAACTTCCACATCCAACTGCAAGTCCTGCTGTCATTGTTGCTACCGATAAAATTGCAATAAACTTTTTCAACTTCATAATCATACTCTCCTTAGATTCTCATCTTTTTTCATTCTGATTTTTTCTTTGTCGTTTTCGACAATAGCTATATTAATAGACGTTTGTTAAATCCAAAATCTGTGGATTGTTAAATGTATGTAAAGTGTATGCAGGAATTGTATGGAAATGTAAAATCGCTTTTTTCATAGCCGGATTTTATGACTGTGTGCTTTCAAATTGAATTTCTTAATTTTTCATGCTATAATTCCTCTACAGGGCTGTCTGGAAATGCTTTTCCAGATATGTTTTTGTTACTTATTTACAAAAATAAACAGAAATTTTACATTATAAAGAAGAAAGAGGATTATAATTCTATGTGGATTGCAGATCAATGGAAAGATTATGAAGTAATCGATTGTAGTAATGGTGAGAAATTAGAGCGCTGGGGACAGTACACTCTGGTCCGTCCGGACCCGCAGGTTATCTGGGATACCCCGAAGACCGAGCGTGGATGGAAACATATGAACGGCCACTATCACCGCAGCAAGAAAGGCGGCGGGGAATGGGAATTCTTCAGTCTCCCGGAACAATGGCAGATTCATTATAAAGAACTTACATTTAATTTGAAGCCTTTTAGTTTCAAACATACCGGCCTTTTTCCGGAACAGGCAACGAACTGGGACTGGTTCTCTGAGAAGATCCGAAATGCAGGAAGACCAATTAAAGTACTGAACCTTTTTGCTTACACAGGTGGTGCTACTCTTGCAGCAGCTGCTGCCGGAGCCAGCGTTACACATGTAGATGCTTCCAAAGGTATGGTTGCATGGGCAAAGGAAAATGCAGCTTCTTCCGGATTGTCTGACAGACCGATCCGCTGGCTGGTCGATGACTGTGTAAAATTCGTAGAACGTGAGATCCGCCGTGGCAATCACTATGATGCCATCATCATGGACCCTCCGTCATACGGACGCGGACCTAAGGGGGAGATTTGGAAAATCGAAGATGCAATTCATCCGCTGATCAAACTGTGCACACAGATTCTGTCGGATGACCCGTTATTCTTCCTGGTCAACTCCTATACAACCGGACTTGCACCGGCCGTTCTGACTTATATGCTTGGAACGGAGCTCAAGAAATGGAACGGACATGTGGATTCACAGGAGATTGGACTTCCTGTTACGCATTCCGGACTGGTGCTGCCTTGCGGGGCTTCCGGGAGATGGGAAGCGGTTTAATGCCCGGTTCTGAATAAAAATATAGAAGCGCTTTCTGTGCTTAAGAGTTTCTAACCATGATCTCATATACACAGAAAGCGCTTCTATATTTTTTTCAGTTCCGTTTTTGCTTGCTCTAATTGTTTCATTTTTATCTAGCTTGAAAGCCGCCAGGGACAGGAAAAAATCCACTTTTCCCGTCCCCTATTACATCTGCCAACGAATCACAGACCCGATACGTAAGCTTCCGTATCTCCTCCGTCGGCTGCACAAGATCCGGTACCATGATTACCTGCATGCCTGCCTGATGTGCCGACAGGATTCCTCCCGGAGCGTCTTCAAACGCCATACAATCTGCCGGCGGTATTCCAAGACTTTCACACGCCTTCTGATAGATCTCCGGATCCGGCTTCGCTTTCTTAACCATATCTCCACAGATCACATTGTCAAAATACGAATCTATCCCGGCCCGGATCAGATTCCCCATGGCATACTCTCTGCTGGAAGATGTCGCTACCGCCATCTTATATCCTTGTTCTTTTCCATATGCCAACAGTTCTTTTGCACCTCTTTTCAGCGGAAGGCCTTCTTTATCCACAATTTTCCAGAAGTTATCCCGTGTCAGTTCTCCAAATTCTTCAAATGGGAAATCTTCCCGGATATGTTTTCTGAAATATTCATTCCGACCCGCACGGTTCATTCCAAGTGTATGATAGATGACATCTCCCATATGCAGGATTCCCAGTTCATCACCTGCGATTTCCCATGAACGCTGTACAATACGCTCGGAATCGAACAACAGACCATCCATATCAAATACAAAAGCCTTTATGCCTGCCGCCTTCTTACATATACTTGAATTGCTGCTCTCTGTCTTATCATTACTTTTGTCTTTTTCAACAGCCATACTTAAAACTCAATTCCCCTGCCAAGCGCATCTTTCAGATAATCGGCAACTTCTTCCAGCTTATGTACGGCCTCCATCTTTTCTTCAAATTCATCTCCGATGGATTCTTTGTTGATCAACGCCCGCTGAATTTTCTTTACATCTTTGATTAAATCCTCTGTCATAATAAAAACCTCCCTTTTGGTGTCTTCATCAGGAATTTGTCTGTAAGTATTCTTTTCCCGATATTGTTATTTGTATTATACCATATATCTTTTAATAAAATCTGACATTATATTACATTTTGATTAATTTTTCGAAGAATTCATTTAGTTTGCATATCTCTGCAGTTGGGGACGGGGTTTTTTTAAAAAAACCCCGTCCCCTTCTTGTCCCTTTCTTTTATTGTTCCTGGCGCTGATCAAACAGACGAATGAATTCTTCCATCACCCGTGTCTTATGCTTATGTGTCTTATAATAGAAAAACACTTTCCGCTTCGCCTCTTCTCCATCTAATTTATAATACACAAGATTCTCAAAGGTCGGAAGCTGGCTTACCAGAATGTCACTGATAAATGTTGCCCCAAGCTGCGTGGATGATGCCATATATGCCGTAGACTGCTGGTTAAATTCCAGCACGATATTAGGCTTAAATCCCGCATCCCGGCACAGCCGGTCTCCTCTGGTTCTTGTATCATTGCCCTGTGTCAGCATAATAAATGGAAGCTCTGCAAATCTTTCTAACGGAACTGCCGGATATTTCTGATTCAGGTACTTTTTGTTCTTTATATTTTCATAGGAAAGCTGATAATCTTTCAGTTCATCATTAACAGAAAAATGCTTCGGAACTGCAAGTAATATATTTTCTTCACAATAAGATTCTTTGTTGTAAAGGATACTGTCGTAATGATAATTATCGATTACAAAATCCAATGAATTATTACCAAGCATTTCTTCCAGCTCTGCTGTATTTCCTTCGATCAACTGGATATGTACATCCGGGAACTTCTGATTAAACTGTGTGATCAGCGAAGGGACTACATAGGCCGCAAACAGTGTACTTGCCCCGACTGCAAGGCTTCCTGTTTTTAATCCTGACAGATCATTGATATAATTTTCCACTCTTTGTTCGATCTGCGCGATCTCTTCTGCTGCCTTGATATAGACTTCCCCTACTTCTGTAAGCTGCAGCGGCGTTGTACTTCTGTCAAACAATGGTTCTCCTATGTATTCCTCAATCTTCTTGATTCTTGCACTCAGCGACGGCTGACTGATGTATAGATTCTGCGCCGCTTTTGTAAAGCTTTTTTCTTTGTATACTTCGTATACGTATTTTTTCCATGTAAACATATTCTCTCAAAAACCTCTCTTAATTCTGTTACATTTTCCCATATATCTGTAAACTTTCCTGTTTATATCTGTGTCTTGAATAATCTTCTATTCCCAACATTTTCCCACATATCTGTAAACTTTCCTGTAATATCCGTAATCTATTTTCAAATATTCCAGAGAAACCTATGAACTATAGCTGTGTATCTATAATCATTATAATACTATAGATATTGGATTATCTATCCCCACAGGCGTATCATAATATCAACAAATAAATTATTCTAATATGAATTTTGGGGTTTGTTGGAATAAAATATACTATACAAAGCGGGGAATAACATTATGAAACCAATATTACGTGCCGAACGCATGAAACCAGTACACTCTGATATCCGTGGTCCTTTATACGTTGAAGCCATGAAACGCCAGAAACAGGGCATCGATATCTTAAAATTAAATACCGGAAATCCTGCAACCTTTGGATTTGGACTACCAGACAGCATCAGAAATGCTCTTATGGAACATATGCAGGACGGCGTAGGCTACTGTGATTTTAAAGGAATGCCTCAGGCCAGACAGGCTATCTGCGATTACGAGACCAGTAAAGGGATCAAGGGCATCACACCGGATGATGTATTTATCGGCAACGGTGTCAGCGAAGTTGTATCTTTCGCATTGACACCTTTATTAAATGACGGAGATGAAGTCCTGGTACCTTCTCCAAGTTACTCTCTCTGGGGTAATTCCGTGTATCTCGAAGACGGAAAACCTGTCTTTTACACCTGTGATGAGAAAGCAGGCTGGTATCCGGACATTCAGGATATCCGTTCTAAAATTACAGATAAAACAAAAGCTATCGTTATCATCAATCCGAATAACCCAACTGGTGTACTCTATCCAAAAGAAATCCTTCTTGAGATCATCCAGGTTGCAAGAGAATTTGGTCTTCTCATCTTCTCGGATGAAATTTATGACCGTCTCGTTATGGATGGTAAGCAGCACATCTCTCTTGCTTCGCTGACAGAGGATGTTCCGGTCATTACTTTAAATGGTCTGTCCAAGTCGCACTGTTTGTGCGGATACCGTTGCGGATGGATGGTCATCAGCGGACCAAGAGAGCTGACTGAAGATTACAGACAGGGAATCATCCAGTTGACTTCACTCCGTCTGTGTGCCAATACCATGGCTCAGATCGTCATTCCGGCCGCTCTTGATGATATGGAGACACCTGCTTCTATGGTCCGCTCTGGTGGAAGGATCTATGAACAACGTGAAGCAACTGTTCGCGAACTTGAGAAAATTGATGGTCTGTCATTTGTAAAGAATGACGGTGCATTCTATATCTTCCCGAAACTGGATGTGAAGAAATTTAACATTACCAACGATAAACAATTTGCTCACGATCTGCTGGACGCAACCAATATCCTGCTTGTTCCCGGCAGTGGATTCGACTGGAAAGATCCGGATCATTTCCGTATCGTCATGCTTCCGCAGGCAGATGTCTTAAGTGATGCGATTCGCCGGATGGGAACCTTCCTTGACGGATATAAGCAGAAATAATATTGACCTTATCCAACCTTAAATAGTACATAGATAAAATACGTTCCCGGTGAAAATCCAATCTCTCTTTTTTCGTTAAATTTCCAAGCGTCCGGGAACGTATTTTTTATCTGCTTTTTACAGTATTCCAGGCTCCAAATACTTCATTTACAGTACTGACTGTTACAAATGCATGTTCATCTGCTTCGTGGATAAAAGATAGTAATTTTCCATATTCATTCTTTTCCAATATTGTCACAACTTCTACGTGCTCTGCATGATCCAATCCGCCATACGCCGGATAAATCGTCGCTCCTCTGCGTAATTCCTTTACAATATAGTTCTGGATCTTTTCATGTTGTTTTGAAAGGATACATACTTTCTTACGCACACGGAATCCATCACAGAACCGGTCTAATACCTGGCCGTAGATCAACGTACCGACAAGACTTATTACCATTGTCTCCCGGTCATATACAAAGATCGCCGTCATAGATATAAGCACACCTATGATCGTAATGCTCTGTCCTATTTTGAATCCCAGATACTTATTGATCAGCTTCGCAACAATATCAATTCCCCCGCTGGATGCATTCATGTTAAATAAAACGGCCTGTCCGGCACCAACCACGATCATAAAGCATACCAGATCGATCACGATATTCCCGGACAAGGATTCCACATGCGGAGTCAGTATTTCAAAAATTCTCAGATACATCGGAAGCATAAGTGATGCAAGAACAGTCTTCACACCGAATTCCCTGCCAATAAAAATATACCCGATGACCAACAGTATCATATTCAAGGCAAAGGTAATTGCCGATACCGGTAACGGAATGATCTTTACCAGAACAAGAACCAGCCCTGACAGACTTCCAAGCACCAGATTATTTGGCATCATTTCATAATATACAGCTGCCGACATTAAGAACATGCCGCCCAGCATCATAATAAATTCTTTTTTTGTTATCTTCATTTTATTCTTCCTTAATTCAATATTTCTGCACAAAGATGTACTCCTCTTTTTTGTAGAAAGAGGAGTACATCTTTTTCTGAAGGGTGTCTATGCCAAAATCTGTTTCAGGCATATCTATACAATTATCATTGGTTTTATTCCGCACCCGGCGCTTAGTCCACCAGTGCCGATAATTTCTTGTCCAGTGCTATCATGATGAATGCTGCCACGAATGATACAACTGCAACTCCGATACATGCTGTTTTGAATTCAAGATTTCCGCCAAACAGCAGTCCATATACCGGGCCATAACTCTTTGCTGCGATAAATGTCGCAAATCCCCATACCGACATCATAACAGCCAGATAACGGCTTGGTGAATATTTACTGATAAATGAATGTCCCAGTGGTGAGAAGAACATCTCTCCCATTGTCAGAAGGAATGCGAATACGATCAACCATAACACGCTTGCCTTTTCCCCACCACGCAAGATATCAATTGCTGCGTAGAAGAGATATCCGACACCGATGATCGCGATTCCAAGTCCGGTCTTTCTGAACAGACTCATATCCCCCTGCGGTCTTGCCGCCAGTTTCTTCCATAATGCTGCTGTTACAGGTCCCAGGATAACACAGAACAGTGAGTTGGCTGCATCAAACCATGTAGACGGAACCTGATAGCCTGCCACTACCCAGTCCATATTCTCCGCCCAGTAGAAATATACCGGCATATATCCCAGATACCAGAAGATCCAGAATACGATAGAGAATAACGAAGCTACAAAGATTGCACCGATACGTTTCTTCTCGATCGTTGTAAGCGGCTGCTTTGTTCCTGTCTCTTCTTTTTTCTTTGCCTCTGCTGCTTTTTCCTCTTCTGTCAGAGTCTTCTTGAATGGAAGCTTTCCAAGATCACCTAAGAATCTCCAGCACACAAAGATATACCAGAGTCCTCCGAGAACCATCATCAATGCTGCCATCTTAAAGCATGGTGCAAATCCAAGCACACCATCTTTTGCAAATACATCCTTATACAGAATTCCCACCAGGAATGTTCCGATGAATGCACCCACATTTACCAGTGTATAACGCATCGAAAATGCCGGATCCATCTGTGATTTGTCCGTGATAACACGTCCGATGATCGCACCATTTTTAAATAATGCAAGTCCCAGACTTACCAGGAAGATCATCGCATATACTCCGACGGAACTCTTTGCGATTCCTCCGGTAAAATATCCTGCCGCAGCAATAAACATACCAACCGGTGTTGTATATCTCGCACCGATATACTTATCTACGATCACTGCCCCAAACAGTGGAAGCAGATAAGAAAATGCAGTCAGGTTTGACTGCATGTTGGCAGCCACTGTATCCGAAAGTCCGAGTCCTCCGGTTGCAACCGAAGCAGTTACAAAAATCAAAATCAGCGAACGTCCCAGATAATATGCCAGACGTTCAAAAATCTCTGTACATGCACATACCCAGAACGCTACCGGGAAGCCTTTCTTTTTTGTCTCCATATTCTTTTCCCCACTTTTTTCTAAATTCAGTCTTTACTTTTTATGTACTTTTATTTTCTCTTCCTTATTTCGTACATATATCCTTGTCTGTCTTATTTCATGTCTTTCAGGAACGCCTTATATCCTCTGTAAGCTTCATAGATATCAGCCTTGCTTGTCACCTCATACGGCGCATGCATAGAAAGTACAGCTACACCGCTGTCAATAACATTCATACCATAATTTGCCATAATATAAGCGATGGTTCCGCCGCCCCCAAGATCGACTCTTCCCATCTCTGCTGTCTGGAATCCGACTCCATTATTGTCTAATACCTGACGTACTTTTGCGATATATTCTGCATTGGCATCGTTACTGTTATTCTTTCCGCGGCTTCCTGTAAATTTATTAAATACCAGACCTCTTCCAAAGTATGCCGTATTCTTTTTCTCAAATGCATCTGCATACAATGGATCAAATGCTGCACTTACATCAGAAGAAAGCATATAAGAATTTCTCAGAGCTCTTCTGACTTTTAATGGATTGCCATCTTCGGTAAGTGCCATCAGTTCTGCCACATAATCTTCAAAAAATCTGGAATGCATACCTGTTGCCCCAACGCTTCCGATCTCTTCTTTATCTACCAGAATACAACAGCTTGTTCTTTCCGGATTCTCTGTTTCCAGCATTGCAAATAATGAAGTAAAGGCACAGACTCTGTCATCCTGTCCATATCCGATCACCATACTTCTGTCCAGTCCGCAGTCTCTTGCCTTTCCTGCCGGAACGATCTCCAGTTCTGCTGAGAGAAAATCTTCCTCTTCCATATCAAGATTCTCTTTCAGGAACTGTACTACGGCTGCCTTTACCAGCTCTTTTTCTTCTTTCTCTAACTCATCATTGCCTGTAAGCGGCTTTGTTGCCACGAGGATATCCAATCCTTCTCCTTCGACTACCACGCCCGCCTTCTTCTCAATCTGCTGCTGTGACAGATGGATCAGAAGATCTGAAATCACAAGTACCGGATCATCTTCCTTTTCTCCAATAATAATGTCCTGCACTGTTCCGTCTTTTTTTGCAATCGTTCCATGGATCGCAAGCGGAATTGTAACCCACTGATATTTCTTGATCCCACCATAGTAATGCGTATCCAGATATGCCATATCACTGTCTTCATATAATGGATTCTGCTTTACATCTATTCTTGGTGAATCAATGTGTGCTCCAAGGATATTCATACCTTCTTCTAACGGTTTCTTACCGAGCTGGAACATTACAAACGCTTTCCCCATACAGTCTGCATATACCTTATCCCCGGCTTTTAAAGTGGTTCCCTCGGAAATACAATCTTCCAGATTCTTATATCCCCATGTATCTGCCATCTTCTTTCCAAGCTTTACACATTCACGCTCTGTCTTTCCGATATCCAGACACTCTTTATAGCGGACACTCAGCTCTTCTAATTCTTTCTGCTGAATTTCTGTGTATTCTTTCCACATATTTTTCCGTTGCATCTTTTCTCTCCTCCTTTGTATCTCACAGTCTTTCTATAAAAATTGTATCTCCGTTCATACAATATAGCCAACGAAAAAAACAGATGCTTTATAAGTAAAACTTATGGTCTATTCGATGCACAAAAAATTACCGGCCGTTTTCACAGCCGATAATTTTTTCTTATTATTTCACTACATTCTGAAGTTCTTCCAGAATCTGTCTTACTTTCTTTCTGTTTCTTTTCTTTCTGTAGAATGCTTTGATCACACATTCCCTGTCATATCCCGGAAGCAGAAGCATATCCCCGTCGCAGAAAGAGAAATACTCGCTGTCTGCCAATGCATATCCGTCATTAAATTCCACCTTTAATTTCATGGTGTCTACATTATCAACAAATGTAATTCCCTGTGTGAACAGCTGCGGATTCTTCTTTTCTCCATTCATCACACTGCACAGATATGACTTTGTTCCATATCTAGTATAATTCTCCAGATCCTTCACCCTGAATTCTGCCTGTTTTTTTATCGATGATTCCGGTCCGATATAGGCTCCGATCCGGCTGTGAATCAACGGCTTTTCTCCTATTTCATCTGACTGTTCCAGTTCATTTAGTCCATATCCAATATAAATATCCAGTGTATTTTCCCGGAGCATTCTGCTTCCTATATAAGAATCCAGCTTACTGAAGCGGAATTCCTCTTCGGAATGCATTGCATCAATCATCTCTTGCATCTTTGCCCAGAATAACTTATTAATGGAACTGTCAATCCCGATACGTACAACGCTGCTTTCTTTATAGCTTTCTATCTCATGCAGCATCCGTTCGTGTGTCTGCACCATCTCTCTGGCATACTCATAGACAATCTCTCCTAATTCCGTCAGGCAGATCTCTCCATTGCCTCTCTCCAACAGCATACCTCCCGCCATCTTTTCCAGAGACGCGATCTGCTGGCTCACTGCCGTCTGCGTCACATAATTTCTCGCTCCGGCTTTTGTGAAACTCTTTAGTTCCACTACATCTAAAAAATATTTATATTTCCAAAGACTCATTTTGCTTACTTCCTTCCAGTAACTGCTTCAGATGATATATTTTTCTATTCTTCTTCGCCCTCTACCAGACTGTTCAACTTCTTATTGGTTGCAAATAACACTGCTGTAAAGATCAGCATGATTGCAAAGATTCCTACAAATACCGGGAATACATCAAACTTCTCGATAAATGCCTGTACAAATGGGCTGAGTTTATTTGCTCCAAATGTTGAGATTGCGATAACCCCCATTAAAAGTGACAGGTATTTCTTTGGCGCATACTTACTTACGAATGCATTACGAAGTGGTGAAAAGCACATCTCACCGATAGTAATAACCGTCGAGAATAATACCGGCCAGAGTACACTTGCTTTTACCGAAGCGTCTGCTCCAACTCCACGTAGCATTTCACATAATGCCATCACACCGAATGCCAGTCCGACGAACAGGAAGCCCAGTCCAACTTTCTTGAACATATTCATATCTCCCTGTGGACGTGCAGCAAGTTTCTTCCAGATAGCTGCCATAA
Organism: Dorea sp.; assembly: GCF_977044405.1. Taxonomy (NCBI): domain Bacteria; kingdom Bacillati; phylum Bacillota; class Clostridia; order Lachnospirales; family Lachnospiraceae; genus Dorea; species Dorea sp. Next base: position 7,512 of record NZ_CDRRQK010000008.1, on the reverse strand, counting down.
CTCCACCAAGTGCTACGCACAGAAGACCATTCCATGTCGTCGTGATCCATGACGGTGCGATTGCAAATGATCCAAGATTCATGTTGATGTAATCTGTCATGTAGATTACAAGTGCCAGATCCTGCTGATAATAGAACAGCCAGAAGATTACGGATAATGCAGATACCAGGATGATTGCGAGCACACGATTTCTCTCCAGTTTTGTAAGAGGCTCTTTTGCTCCGCTCTTATCATCACCTTTGTGTGTTTCTCCGATAACTTTACCATTTTCGTCTGTCAGATATTTGAATGGCTTAATACCCTGTCCCTGTAAGTTCTTCCAGTTCAGTACAAACCACACCATACCGACCAGACACCAGATTGCAGCTACAAAGAAGCACTGTCTGAATCCTAATACCTCACCTTTCTTGAAAGCATGCAGATACAGGAAACCTGTCAGAAGTGATCCAATGAACGCTCCAACATTTACATAAGAATACTGGATAGAAAATGCTGCATCCAGCAGTTCTTTATTCTTATACTGACGTCCGATCAATGCATTTAAGTTACCTTTGAAAAGACCGGTTCCAATTGATACCAGGATGATCATTGCATTCACCATGCCAGGATTCGTTGCTTTCCATCCTACCAGATATCCAAGTGCCATGATAATATAACCTAACGTTACGGCATATCTTGCTCCCAGCCACCGGTCAGAGATAATTCCTCCGATCAAAGGTGCCATATACGTATAAGCTGTCAGGTTCGCTGCCATAACTGCTGCATCTGTTCTCTCGATTCCGAGTCCGCCCTGTGTTGCTGCTGTGATCAGGAATAATAACAGCAGTGGTTTTGCCCCGTAAAAAGCCAGTCGCTCAAATGTAAATGTGATACAGCAGGCGTAAAAACCTTTCGGGTGCTTTTCTTTTGTTGCTTCTTTTCCCATTATTTACTTCCTTTCTTTCTATGTCGTCTGTCGACAATCGTCAATGCTTGTATGTAATATATCATGTTTTTGTATATTTTTCAATGTATTATTTATATTTCCGTGTTCTTTTTGTTATTTATGCACAAATTCTATTGTTTACAGCTTTAAAGCGTCATATTTCCTTTCAATATCTGGTGATACTTCAAATTTCCCGTATATTTATCTTATATTTTTATACAACAAAAAAAGAGAAATACCCGCTGCCACACGTTTATTTCTCTTTTTCTTTATCTTCATTACATATGATTTTTAAATTCGTTTTGAAATTTTTTTCAGACGCATTCCGGTCTGCTTTTCTTCTATGATACCAGAAAATCCAGTGAAAATTTCGTATCTTTTTCTGTCTTTCCCTGCTCTTTTAGAAGTCTTCGTATTGTCCGCATATAGTGATCCGATAATGCCCGGCAGATATCATCCTTTTTTCTGCTTTTGCATGCATTCAGCACTTCCTTATGAATCGGATACTGTCTTTCTATAACTGCTTCTTTATCAGATGTCAGGTTGTATCCGGTAACAATATTGCCATAATTCAGGCTCTTCCAGGCTTTGTATAAAGTCTGCATTTCGGTCATCTTAATCAGATGACTGTGAAATTCATTGTCATATGAAAACAACTGATCATAATGGTCTTCATCCACATTTTTCATCTTCTCCAGAACTATTTCCATCTGATCTATTGTCTCTTGCGGAATATTTCCCTGCAAAAGTCTGACTGCCATAATTTCATAATTGGCACGCATCAGGTAGATTTCAAAAGATTCTTCCAGTGATATCTCTTTTACTGAACAGCCTGCATTTCTTACGTATTCGACCAGGCCTTCATTCTCAAGTTGTCTTAACGCTTCTCTGATTGGCGCACGACTTGTCTTGAATTCCTTAGCCAGTTCCTGCTCTACTATCTTCTTTCCCGGCTCAAACTCCCTGCGGATGATCCGTTTTCTGATAATGTCTACAATATTTTCCCGTAATGTTCTATATCCTAATTCTGCCATAATATTAATCCTGTTCCGTCCATTTTATTGCTTTTTCAGCTTTGAAGCTGTGTATAAATGATGACTCCTTATACCTTACACAACACCGTTTTTATTATAACAGTAGAAATTATTTCTTGTCTATATACCATCATTCATTTCTTCTATAAAATATTACGATATATAAAGCGCCGAAACATCCTGTATTTCAGCGCTTTAACTCCTAATCTTCTAACATATAATTTCCATCTGAAGCAGTTGTAATATGTGATCCATAAAATGTCTTTACAGCTTTTATCATATATTCCGTATCCTTCACACCCGCTGTCTCATAAGCTGAATGCATTGCAAGCTGCGGAAGTCCGATATCCACAGTATTCATAGACACCTGTGCCATTGCAATATTTCCAAGTGTGCTTCCACCAGCTTCGTCCGAGCGGTTCGCAAAGAACTGTACCGGAACACCTGCTTTTTCACAGATCATCTTAAATACTGCAACACTCACTGCATCGCTTGTATATTTCTGACCTGCGTGGGATTTTACCACGATTCCGTCATTCATATATACACAGTTTGTTGCATCCGTCTTCTGCTTATAGTTCGGATGTACCGCATGCGCATTGTCACAGCTTAACATAAAGCTGCCGGCAACCGCACGGTAATATTCTTCTTCCGTATTTCCAAGCGCCTTATTCGCTCTCCAGAGAACATCGTATAAGAATGTAGAAGCAGCTCCCTGTTTTGTACCTGAACCAACCTCTTCATTATCAAAACATGCATATACATTAATATTCTTATCATTTTCTGCTTCAAGGAATCCCTTCAGCGATGTAAATGCACACTGCAGGTCATCCAGTCTCGGGCATCCGATAAATTCTCTGTCACTTCCCCATCTTACTGCTTCCATGCGGTTATATAAGAACAGATCCATACCGTAAATATCTGTCGTTTCTACTCCAAGTTCTTTTGCAACTAAGGATTTTACCTCTCCTGGTTCTTTGACACTTCCTGACATTACCGGCAACATATCTACCTGTTTATTAATGGCTCTTCCCTCATTGACCTTACGGTCCATGTGAATCGCAAGGCTTGGAATCATCAGCAAATCCCTGTTGATCTTCACAAGCTTTGTCTCAATTCTGTCCCCATTTTTTACCATAACTCTTCCGGCAAGCGACAGTGGCCTGTCAAACCATGTAGAACAGATCATTCCACCATAGCCTTCTGTATTCAGAACAGTATACTTTTTCGCGATCTCTATCTCTGCATTTTCCTTTAACTTAAATGCCGGTGAATCACTGTGGGATGCTGTTACATGAAAGCTATAGTTTTCCAGATCTTTTCCCGCTTTTAATGCTATGATACTGGAATTATTTCTCGTAACATAATATTTTTCCCCCGGTTCCAGATTCCATATCTCCGATTCTTTTAATTCCTGGAATCCCTCTTTCTTTAAGAGCATTTTAATCTCGTCTATTGCATGAAATGCTGTCGGCGCATGCTCTATAAATGTTGTAAGTTCTGATATGATATTTGTCTCCATAACGTTCCTCTTTGTCTTTTATTTGATCCGTTTTTCTATATTCAGACTCTATCGGCTGTTCTTCCACGCCTTTACTTTGCCTGATTCTTTCGTTCTCTTTCTGCAAGCTTTGGCATAATAAGTCCGAGTGCAGTCAGCACAACCGGTGTAATTACATTTAATGCAAATGTAAACGGATCTTTATTGTACATACCCATGATACAGCAGATTGCAGTCACGAACAAGCACCATCCACCAAAGAAATATGCAACCTTCTGGTTTTTCACAAACCGGTATTCGGCCGGTATCCTGTCATATGCTTTTCTAAGTCCCAGATAAGCTACGAATACCCAGATATAACGCATCGGCATACATACGGAATTCAGTCTTGTAAGCTGCTGTAATACAGCTGTTGCTCCCGGCATGAATGTCTGGATCAGAATGATTGCTCCTGCAAGAACGACTACCATCAGGATTCCGTTATAATATGCCCCGTATTTGTTCTTCTTACGAAGACCAGATGGGATAAATTCTTTTGTCTTTTCATTATCCAGTAACATTCTAAGCGGTGCGTCGATACTTAAGATCAGAATCGAAAACTGTCCGATCAGGTTGCACAGCGCATAGATAACAAGGAATGTATCTCCCAGATGATAATACTGTCCAAGCTTCTGGAATGCCCAGTAAGCTCCATTTGCCGCATATGCATTGAAGGATTCTTCGCTTGCATTGATCACTGCCGGATCGAACATTCTTCCCATTGCAACCGTTCCAAGCATGGCACATACCAGAACCATACCTGCCATTGCAATAATTCCTTTTGGAAATCCTTTGCTTGGATTCTCTACTTTATTAACATATGGAGATATTTTCTCACATCCACCTACTGCAAATACCAGTATCGAAAGTGATGTAAAATATCCGAGGTTAAAGTTCGGAATCAGATTCTTCAGGCTGAAATCAATCGATACATAATCTGCCGCCGGATTGACCGCTGGTGCTGCCAGCATCATAATGATATAAAGGATAGACATTACGAACATACTGGTTCCCGCAAGTGACAATAATTTCTTAAGAGGATTCATTCCCCTGCTTGCAATGAAACATCCAATCAGGAATACTGCCAATGTCGCAAGCTGTACACCTTTGATTGGAAGGGTATCATAGGTCTCTGCGTTACGGAATATTGCCCAGCTCAATGCTTTTAAGCTTCCGCTTCCCTTACTCGCAATATAAGTAATGTGACAAGCCCAGTACGTCCATCCTGCATAATAAGCAACCTTCGGACTAATGGTCTCATATACCCAGGAGTTCACGCCACTTCCACTGTTCTTAAATGCCGATCCAAGTTCCCCAACCATCAATGAATACGGTATAAAATACAGCAAAAACATCAGAAACCAGCTTAAGATTACCTGGATACCATTAAAATAGATAAATCCATTGACTACATTTCCAAAGCTCCACACTGTTGAAAACGCCATAAAGGCAAGTGCTGACCATTTTATCTTCTTATTATCAGACATATTCTCTCTACCTTTTCCCTTCTGCCTGCATGTTCCTGTTCCTGGAGCATGTCTGATAAAGCATTTTTCAGACACACTCTGGCAGTTCATACAGGCCTTTCTGGTGATTTATTCCGGTTATATATATTCTATTGTTCTAATTGTTTCTTAATATGATGCCCTGATTGCTCTTCGGCAATGCTGCTCCTGCAATCCTTCAACTTTTAATATATTATTTTGTAAATTTCCCAATAATATCTTTTACCATGATAACTGCTTTATCCATACCTTCTACCGTAATGTGTTCATACACTCCATGGAATGCATAACCGCCGGTTCCAAGATTCGGACAAGGAAGTCCTTTAAAGCTCAGTCTTGCGCCGTCTGTTCCGCCGCGGATCGGTGCTACATCCGGTACAATTCCAGCCGCTTCTGCTGCTTCTTTTGCATATTCAATCAGCTGCATGCATGGTTCAATCTTCTCACGCATGTTGTAATAAGATTCTGCAATCTCAACTTCAACTGTTCCTTCTCCATATTTTTCATTCAGCGTTTTTGCAATCTCATGCATTTTCTGAGCTCTTTCATGGAACTTGTCTGTGTCAAAATCACGGATAAAATATTTCATCTTTGTTTCTGTGACATTGCCATTAAAACTTACCAGATGATAGAAGCCTTCATACCCTTCGGTTGTCTCTGGTCTTTCTGATACAGGAAGCATCTGATGGAATTCTGTTCCGATTGTCTGTGAATTTACCAGTACGTCTTTGGCGGTTCCTGTATGCACGCTGACACCATGAATCGTGATAAATGCCGTGGATGCATTAAAATTCTCATACTGTATCTCTCCTTCTGCACTTCCATCCAGCGTATATCCGTAATCCGCCCCGAAGCCTTCCACGTCAAAATGTTTCGCTCCTCTTGCAATCTCTTCATCCGGTGTAAATCCGATGCAGAGCTTTCCATGTGGAAGTCCTTCTTTTATAATCTCTTCTACAACTGTCAATACTTCTGCAATTCCCGCTTTATCATCCGCACCGAGAAGTGTCGTTCCGTCTGTTGTAATCAATGTCCGTCCTTTTAAATCTGCCAGATATGGAAATTCTTCTACTTTTATCGTCTTTCCACTCGTTCCAAGCACTACGTCTTTTCCATCATAATTCTCAATGATCTGTGGATGGATGTTATCTCCTGGTGCATCCGGTGCAGTATCCATATGTGCGATCAGTCCAAGAGCCGGCACATTCTCGCATCCGGCAGTTGCCGGAACCGTTCCATACACATATCCTTTCTCATCAACCCTGGCATCCTGGATTCCAATCTCTTTCATCTCATCTACCAGGATCTTTGCCAGCACAAGTTCACGTTCTGCTGACGGCACCGTTTCACTCGTCTCATCACTGGTGGTCCATACAGACACGTATTTTAAAAATCTTTCGTAAGCCTTCATCTTACTTCCTCGCTTTCTCTTCTTATGTCCTTTCCCAAATCTGCCACAAAAGTAAATGTGGAAAGATTCACGAAATACATTTATTCATATTCTTATTGTAAATCATTCTTTTTCAAATGTATATTGGCGAATGTCGACAATATAATGTTCTTAATTTTGTTATATTTTTTCTTTGATTTGTGTTAAAATTCTTCTAGAGTATTTTTCAGAGATGCTTTGAAGTGTAACTGAAAATACGCTTAGATACTGTAAAATTTTTAAAGTGAGGTATATACATATGAAATTAATGATTGCATCCGATATTCACGGTTCTGCTTATTACTGCCGTAAAATGCTCGACGCTTATAAGCGTGAAGGAGCTGACCGTCTGCTTCTCCTTGGAGACATTCTTTACCATGGTCCACGCAATGACCTTCCAAAGGATTATGCTCCAAAGGAAGTCATCGCTATGCTGAATCCTATGAAGGAAGAACTTCTCTGTGTCCGTGGTAACTGCGATACAGAAGTGGACCAGATGGTTCTCGAATTCCCGATTCTTGCTGACTACTGCTTCCTTGAAATCGACGGACGCACCATCTTCGCTTCCCACGGCCACCATCACAATCCGAAGAATCCGCCAATGCTCAAAAAAGGCGACATTCTTCTGAATGGACATACGCATATTCCGGCAAATGAGGATATGGGAGACTTTATCTATATGAATCCGGGATCTGTGTCTATTCCTAAGGAAGGATCTGCGCATGGATATATGATTTTGGAAAATGGGGAGTTTGTCTGGAAGGATCTTGAAGGAAATGTAGTTGCTGTTTAATACATTAATTTGGGTTGGATTCCCGGTCCTTGCGTATGCCTTGGTATAAGATCTGGTCCGCGACTGGCAGGCGATAATTAATCTATTAAATGGAGGGCGTAACTGAGGATGCTTACCCCGGTAGTTCTTTTTATGATACTCCCGGGGTAAGCACTCACGGTTACGCCCTCCAACTATTTCATACACTACCGCCTGCCAATCACGACATGAGAAAGCGCTGGTATCCTGTTTGCAGCGTTTTTTGGCGCGATGTGTAGAAGTTCTTAGGCAGTTTGACTTTCCGTTA